>CAZJJF010000269.1:0-5791 GCA_964546245.1 uncultured Anaerolineales bacterium | reverse complement strand
GTCTCGACCATGGCGGTGTCGAGGACGCCGTAGCCCAGGTCGGCCAGGGCGACCAGCTCGGCCTCCTGGAGGAGAATCTCCTCGCGCCACTTTTGGAAGCTGGTCAGGAAGAAGCCGGTGCGGCTGGTGATGGCCCCCAGGTAGCCGCCGGGCCACAGCAGGCTCAGGCCGCGCTCGACGAAGGCGGCGTACAGGTCGTTCTTGGTGCGCGGGTAGGCGCGCTCTATATACGCCTTGCTGCCGACGCTGGCCGCGCCGAAGGGCGGGTTCATCAGCACCACGTCGTAGCGCCGCCGCAGGACGTCGATGAAGGCCAGGCCCTGCTCGGCGTCGTGGGCAAACAGAGCGCGGGTCACGCCCAGGTCGCGGCGGGTGTCGCGGGCGTAGGCGTGCAGGGCCTCGACGACGCGCGCCTCGGCGTCATCCCAGAAGGCGGCGTCGGCCAGGTCGGATCGGCGCAGGGTCGCATCCGGCGGCAGGGCGTCCTCGTCCGCGGCGGGGCGCGGGTTGAACAGGGAGATTTGCACCCCCTGGGGAATCGCCTCCAGGGCGCGGCGCGCCCGCTGGATGGACGCCCGCAGCTCGGCCTCGATGCGCAGCAGGCTGCCCGCCTCGCTGGCGGGCTTCATCCACTCCCACACGTCGCGCAGGACATTGCCCAGCACGGCCGGCTCCAGGTCGCGCACAAACTCACCCAGCAGGTCGTACTCGCCGGGCATGGCCTCGGCGCACACGATGTGGGCCTGCTGAACGCGGGGTCGGTCGCGGCGTTTGACGCCCTGGTCGGCCCAGGCGCGCTGGGCGCGCAGCCACAGGGCGAGGGTGGCGATCTGGCAGGCGCGCAGGTCGATGTCGATGCCGTGCAGGTTGTGCTCGACGATGAGGCGGGGCACGGCGCAGGCGAAGGTGGCGCGGTCGGGGAAGTCACGCTGCAACGCCGGGCCGAGGTCGGGGTCGGCGTAGGCCTCGGCGTAGATCGTCAGCAGCACATCGAAGGCGTACAGCAGGAAGTGGCCGCTGCCGCAGGCCGGGTCGAGGATGCGCAGCGAGCGCGGGTCACGCTTGTCCCGTGGTCGGTGGTCGGTGGTCGGTGGTCGCACCAGGTAGCGGCACTGCTCGGCCAGCCGCGTGTCGCCCTGGCTCATCTCCCACCACAGCCGCCCCAGCGTATTGTCGGTGAGGAAGGCGACGACGTAGCGCGGCGTGTAGAACTGGTTGCGGAAGGCCAGCTCGTCGCTGGTGCGGGGCGCGGCTGAGGCCTTGCGCGCCTGGTCGCGCAGCTCCTTGGGCGTGAAGTACTGGTAGACCCAGCCGATGGTCTCGTCGTCGCCCCACGCCGCGGCCAGGGCCGGGTCGTTGAGGCGACCCAGGACGTCGGCCAGGCAGGCGGGCGAGGGGAACAGGATGGAGGTGGGCAGGTCGCGGTCGAACAGGACGCCCAGCGCCTGGGCCAGGTCGTCGAAGAGCATCTCCAGATACAGGCGGTAGCCGCCGTCGGGCTGACCGCGCATCGCCTCCGGCGAGACCAGGGCGAACTGCTGGAAGCCCCTGGACAGCTGGCCCTGGCCGATGGACGGCAGGATGAGGGCGCGGCTGGGGTCCTCCATGAGCTTGAGGGCCGCCAGGCGGTTGAGGCAGGTGAACGCGCTCTCGCGGACGTAGCGGGCCAGCGCCTCCGCGCGGCTCGCCCCGGCCGCCTGCTCGTGGGCGAGGGCGCGCGCGCTGGCGCGGCGGTCGGCGCGGCCGACGGCGTCCAGGTGGGTCAGGCCGGCCAGCGGCTCGACGTGGCCGTCGGCGTGGACGCCGTACTGCCCTTCGAGCAGCAAGCGGAAGTCGGCCTCCAGCGCCTGGCGGCATCTGACAACGGGCGTATAGAGCTTGTCGCGGAGGGCCTGGTCCATGCTGCCTCTAGGATACGCCGGCCAGCGCGCGTGTTTCTTCCATGACGGCCGCCACGAGTTCATCCAGGGCCTTGCAGACGTGCTCGATGTCGTGGACGGCGCGTTGCGTCCAGGCAAAGGAGATGTCCTGCTGCTTCCCCGATGGGGCGTCTTGGGCGCGATCCGCGCGATGGACAATGTCGTTTCGGCGGCTGACCGTCTCTTCGATCATCCGCGTGAGCTCGGTCTTGTCCATGTGCAGATGCTCCGCGATCCGGTCCCACGGTTGGCGCAGGCCCAGCAGGACCGCAACGACGTGGACCCCCTTGCGGCCGGTGATGTACTTGTACTTGGTGCGCGATAGAATCTTCGCCGCGATGAAGTCGGCGGCATTCTCGTCGCTGAGCAGGCGCATCACCTCATCGAGCGTGAAGGACAGTTCCTGGAAGTACTGACCGACGGTGCCATCGTCGCGGGGAAAGACGTCGCGACCGCGAGCACGAATCATCACGGGCAGGTTGTTGTACAACAGCGCGGGCAGGTAAGTTTCAAAGGCCGTGCAGGAGGCCACGACAGCCTGGCGGAGGAGATGTTGCAACGTCGTCTGGCGCAGGGTCGAGCGATGCAC
This sequence comes from uncultured Anaerolineales bacterium, assembly GCA_964546245.1. Classification (GTDB taxonomy): domain Bacteria; phylum Chloroflexota; class Anaerolineae; order Epilineales; family JAHCIE01; genus JAHCIE01. The sequence continues at coordinate 3,283 of CAZJJF010000269.1, read as the reverse complement.
CTGGGCGCGCTCGCGGACGAAGCCCAGGAACAGCTCATTGTAGATGAGCATGACATCCTCGCCGGGGGAGGCGTGCAGGAGAGTGCGCAATGCGCTCACCATCTCGCCCTCGGTCTGGATGCGGTCGTTGGCGTCGAGCAACTGATAGACTTGCAGCATCAACTGCGCGGGCCGCATATTGTCGCCGAAGACATGGATGGGGCTAAGGGCCGTGATTGGCATTTCCATGGCGCTACTCCACCACCACCTTGATGCCCGTGGCGACCAGCCGCACCAGGCTGTCGCGCAGGCGGGCCAGGAAGTCGTCGACCTCCGCCTCGTCGCTGAGAGTCAGGCCGATGCCCGCGATGTCCGCCAGGCGCACGCGCTCGATCGGCTCCTCGGGGGTCGTCAGTTCCTGTACCTGACGCAGCACGCCCGCCCGCAAGCCGTCGACGGCGGCCAGGTCCGACGCCATCTGGGCCAGGCTGGCGCGGCAGCGGCGGCACACCAGCTCGCCGCCGGACAGGTCGGGCGCGCCGAACTGGGGGTCCTCGGGGTCGTCGGTCGGACTGTCCCGCCGCTCGGTCAGGGGCCGCAGCGCCTGGTCGCGCAGCTCCTCGGGCACCAGCGTCCATTCCGGTCGCCCCCGCACGTCCTCGATGGCGCGGGCGTAGGCGGCGGCGCGCGCCCGGTGCTGGTCAGCGTAGCGGTCGTGGTAGGCGCGCTCGACCACCTGGCTGGCCTGGGCCAGGCCGGGCGAGACGGGGAAGTAGCTGTCCGCCTCGAGGGCCTCGCGCAATTGGGCCGCGGCATCGGCGACCTGGCCGTCGACGCCCTCCCGCTCCAGGGCGGGCCAGAGCTGCTGGGCGGCGGCTCGGACTTGGCGCAGCCGCGCCATGCCCTTGTCGTCAGAGGCCTGGCGAATGGCCTCCACCTGCTGGCGCAGGCCCTGGAAGCTGGTCCCCTCACCCGCCAGCATGTTGACGACGTCGTCCGACGCGCTATTGACAATCGTCTCCAGGGTGGTCTGGTACTCCTGGAGCACGGAGTCGACGGGCACGTCGTAGGCGCGGGCCGTGGCGCGCACCGGCAGCAGGCGCTCCATCTCCTGGCGGGCCAGCCGCTGGAAGGCCTGAGCGATCATCGTCTCGTCGACGTCGACCTCTTCCCCCTCGATCTGCTCGTAGCGGCGCGCCGCCGTGACCAGGGTTTGCAGGTCGGGGGCCTTGCGCGGGGCGAAGGACGCCGAGCGGAAGGCGTTGGCGCCGCTGAAGGGGGCGCGCGCCTGGGGGTCGACGTGGTTACGGAAGCGGCGGCCCTGATAGGTGACCTCGATGGCGCCCGCGCGCAGCAGCGTCGCCAGCACCAGCTGCACGACCTCGAGGGTCCAGCCGTAGCCGAGGCCGCCGAAGTGGCCCTCCAGCGCCTTGCCCGTGACCTTGTTGCCGTAGCTATGCTCGCGGGCCAGATACTCGGCGACCTCCTTGACGATGGGCGCGTTCTGGTTGACGACGTACTTGTCGCCCTGGCGGGTCACGAGGTCGAGGCCGTCCGGCGGGGCGTAGAAGACTTTGGACAGCCCGTTGAGGTTGGCGGCGCGGAGTACCTCCTCTGGCTCGTTGCCCTTGAGGGCGCGGGCGCCCAGGTCGAGCTTGCCGTACAGCTTGGGCATGGCGTAGTCGAAGAAGGCCTTCCAGCTCTCGCCCAGGCTGCGGCCCAGGTCGGGGCCGGACTTCTCCACGCCCTGGAAGAAGCCGTGGCCCTGGGCCAGCGCGCGCTCCAGGCCGTCCCGCAGCCGCTGTTCGAAGTTCGACTGGGCGCGCTTCTCCTGCTCCAGGCTCGCCGCCTCCTCCGGCTGAATCTTGTTCTGGGCGCGGAGCTGCTCGTACTCGCCGACCATGCTCTTCGAGCGGAAGACCTCGTCCACCAGGCTGTCGAGGGGCGGGGTCCTGGCTATCACCCACACCAGGTCGTTGTGACTGTCGGGGCGACGGGTGTCGTTGCGCGCCTCCTCGCCCACCACGAGCATGTCGCTGGGGTCATCGGCGATGCGCAGGCTGACGGGGATCTGGGCCTCGCCCTTGACCAGGGCCCGGCCGTCCCAGCTCACGCCGACGCGGAAGTTGCGCGCCTGGCGGTGGTAGACGCTCAGGGACGGCTCGGTGAACAGACTCCGTAGGGCGTTGGCGACAATCTCTTTGCGTTCGGGGTTCGAGATGGCGAAAGAGCTGCGCCGCGTGGACCAGTTCTTCTCCTGCTGGGTCAGCAGCTTCCAGCCCGACTCGGTCTCGTGGATGAACTGGGCATCGCGCAGCCACGCCAGGGCGTCCTGGACCTGGGGCAGGGGCGAGGCGGCGCCCAGCTCGTCGTACAGGAGCGCGGCCAGGTTGACGTCGGTGCGGGGCAGGTCGCGCACGTATTCCAGCAGCAGGATGGCCTTGGCGACGCGGGCGGGCCATGGCGTGTCGGGCCAGCGCTGCTGGATGTCGGCGATGTCGCGCTGGCGCTCGCTGGGCAGGTTGCCCTCGACCAGGTCGTAGATGCGGTCGAGGGTGACCAGGGCGCCGATGGGCTTGTCGGCCAGGCCGGTGCGCGGCCCGACCAGCATCTCGTAGGCCTGCTTGATGATGGTGCGGTTGCTGCCGCCGATGTGGCGCGGCGCGTCCGAGCGCAGCAGGCGGATGCCAGACACGATGTCGATGGACAGGTCGATGAAGTGGGGCAGGTAGGGATAGTGCTCGATGAAGCGCGCGCGGTCGATGTCGACGCGACGTGCCGTGCGTTCGAGTTTGGTATGGGTCTGAAGCAGGGCGGCGTCCCGCTCGTAGACCCGCTCCAGCGTTGCCACCGCCGAGGGCTTCTTGGCCAGCACGCGCCGCGTCGCGACCTCGCGGATGTCGGCGGGGGCCATGTCGACGCGGATGCGGAAGCGGTCTTGCAGCTTGGGTAGCTCGACGCGCTTGTCGTCGATGGCGGCCACCACCTCGTCGAGCTTCTCCTGGGACGTGACAATCACCCACACCGGCGCGACAGCCTGGCGCGCCTGCACGCGGTTCTTGCTCTGGACACCGAACTGCTCGACGACGGCGCGCAGCCCCTCGATCTTGTCGACGCTGCGGGCGACGTACTGGCCGACCTCGTCGATGATGAACACGACGCCGTGGCCCGGCCGCCGCTGCGCCGCCAGATCGAAGGTGCGGTCGACGAGCGTCTGGATGGTGATGTCCGCCTCGACGCGCTGCGTCGCCGCCCACGCCTCGGCCGTCGGGTAGGTCTGCGGCGCCATGGCATGCAGGATAGC
>CAZJJF010000268.1:1871-5804 GCA_964546245.1 uncultured Anaerolineales bacterium | reverse complement strand
GCTGACGGGAACCATCGAGGACATGATGGCGACCGTCTTCCGCCAGAACGTGCTGACGCGCTACGAGCAGCAGGCCTACACCGCCCGCGCCAGTCAGCGCCTGACTCCCGACCTGCTCAAGAGCTTCTGGTGGGACGCCAACGCCCCCTACTACGGCGACGCCTTGCAGATGACCGAGGGCTATCGTTGGGGCTGGTCGTACATCCCCCACTTCATCGGCACGCGCTTCTATACGTATGCTTACGTCTTTGGGGAGTTGCTGGTGCTGGCTCTGTACCAGATGTACCGCGAGCAGGGCGCGGCCTTCGTGCCGGGCTACACGCGCCTGCTGGAAAGCGGCGGCAGCGCATCACCGCAAGACCTGGTACGACCGCTGGGCATCGACCTGACCGATCGCGCCTTCTGGCAGAAGGGCTTCGACGAGCTGGCGAGCCTGATCCGCCGCGCCCAGGAACTCGCCGACGAGGTGTGACACCGCGACGGCGACAATCGAGCATCATGCCCTGCGCCAGGCGTGGTTCTCGCCCGCGGCGCTCAGCCTACTTCTGTTGCGCCTCCATCGCCTTCTCCAGGGCGCTGGGGAAGCGCTGCTCGAAGTCGATCACAGTGACCCACTTCGGCGTGATCACGATGCGGGCTGCCTTAGCCGGCAACTGCCTGACTTGATTCACCCAGGCCGCGCCGCCTTCGGGGCCGAAGTAACGCTTAGCGGCGGCCTCGTACTCGGGAGGCATCTCGTTCTGCACCTCGACCTCCGCCGCACCGCGAATCATGACCACCTTGTAAGGCCACACCTCCTCGTCGATGGTCAGGGCGACATGCGGGTTCTGCTGGAGCGCGTTCACCTTGGGGGCCGCCGCGGGCGAGCTCAGAACGATCTCTTGCCCGTTCCACTCGAACCAGATGGGAACCACGCGGGGCGTGCCGTCGGGCCAGATGTAGGCCAGGTGGGCCATGTTGGTGGACTTCAGCAATCGCTGAGCCTCCGGATGCTGTAGCAGCGTAAGGTCGCCATGTTCCGAGGTCATCGTCGCCTCCTTTGCCCGCAGCGGGCGACTTCGGCATGTGGCACTGACCATGGGGCGCTTCGATACTGCCATCATAGCATACTCGCCCCCTATTGTCAACAGCCGGAATCATCGGCTGCGGCGCTCGCGGGCAACCTGCTCCCGCACGGCCGGGGCAACCTCTTGCGCGAAGCGGTCCAACTGCTGGTCGGGCGAACCCGCGAAAATGTAGCTATCCAGGCCGTAATCTAGCGTGAGCCTTGTCAGGTCCTCGATCCAGCGATCCACGGGGCCTTTGAGGAACCCGTCATTCTGCCCATCCGTGATCTGCCCCCCAACGTTGATGATGCGCTGGATGGCTGCAGGGTCGCGGCCCGCGCCCACCGCCCCCTCGTCAATGCGCTGCTGCATCGAGGGGAGTTGCTCCAGCTTGAGATAGGACAGCGTTGGTACCCAACCGTCGCCCAGACGCCCCGTCAGGTCAAGCATCTTGGGACCATAGGCGCCAATCCAGAGGCCGATGGGATGAGCAGGGGCAGGCCCCGGATGGACACCCCGCAATTGGTAGAAGGTCCCCTTGAAGAACACTGCGCGCTGGCTGCTCCACTGCAGCCTAAAGACCTGCACGGCCTCCTCCAGGGCGGCGACGGCCTCGCCTGGCGTGCGGGTCGGTCCGCCCATAGCCGCGATGGCCTCCCAATAAGCGCCTGCGCCGATGCCCAGTTCAACGCGGCCGCCACTCATGATGTCGAGGGACGCGGCCGATTTGGCCAGAACGGCGGGCGGGCGCAGCGGCAGATTGGCAACGTCGGCGAAGAGGCGAAGGCGCGTGGTCTGTACCGCGACGGCGGTCAGCAGGGTCCAGGCATCGAGGAAGCGGGCCTGATAGGGGTGATCTTGAATGCCGATCAAGTCAAGGCCCATCTGCTCAGCGCGTTGCGCCGTGGTGATGAGTTGGGGATAAGACGCAGCATCGGGGGTCAGGAAATAGCCGAACTCGAGGGGTCGTCCGTAATCTCTCATCTTCCACTCCTGGGAGCGTCTTGCCCCGCGTATAGCTCTGTTATATCATGGGGTCGCACGCTGCGCCAACCGCGCCCGCTCACGCATCACGGAGTCTCCCATGTCCCGCCGACTGCACTACAGCCCTCAAATCCACCCCACCACCTTCGTCGCCAATACCGCGACCATCATCGGCGACGTCGTCCTGGCCGAGGACGCCAGCGTCTGGTTCGGCGCGGTGCTGCGCGGCGACAACGACGCCATCCGCGTCGGCCCGCGCACCAATATCCAGGACCAGGCTATCGTCCACGTCGACCCGGACGAGCCGTGCGCCATCGGCGCGGATGTGACCGTAGGCCACCGCGCCATCATCCACGCCGCAACCATCGAGGATGGCTGCCTTATCGGCATGGGTGCGATTGTCCTCAACGGCGCGGTCGTGGGCGCCGGGTCCATCGTCGGCGCGGGGGCGGTCATCCGCGCGGGCGAGGTCATCCCGCCGCGCTCGCTGGTCGTCGGCCTTCCCGCCAGAGTCGTCCGTACCTTGAGCGACGAGCAGGTGGCGGAGAACCTGGCGTCGGCGGCGCGGTATGTGGCGAACGCCCACGCCTATCTTACTCATGAGGGCAAGACGGAGAGTAGACAAGATTAACAGGATTTACACGATAGAAGACCAAGCACACCCCATCTGCTCCTTGTCAATCCTGTAAATCCTGTCCATTATCTGAGGCATCTATGAACACTGATTTGCTCATCACCCACGCAACACAACTCCTGACCATGACCGACGGCCTCGGTCTCATCGAGGACGGGGCGGTCGCCTGCCACGACGGGCGCATCGTCGCCGTGGGGCCGACGGCCGACGTGCTGGCCCAGGTGGACAGCGCCGCCGAGACCATCGACGCGCGGGGCCACGTCGTCATGCCCGGCTTTGTCGACGCGCACACCCACGTCGTCTACGCGGGCGACCGGGTCGCCGAGTTCGAGATGCGGCTGCGCGGCGCGAGCTACCTGGACATCATGGCCGCCGGCGGCGGCATTATGTCCACCGTCCGCGCTACCCGCGCCGCCTCTGACGATGAACTTATGGCCGCCACGCGGGCACGCCTCGATCGCATGCTCAACCTGGGCACGACGACCGTGGAGGCTAAGACCGGCTACGGGCTGGATGCCGACACCGAGCGGCGCATGCTGCGCGTCATCGCTGAACTGGACCGCACCCACCCGGCCGATCTCGTACCGACATACCTGGGCGCGCACGCCATACCCGCCGAGTACACCGGCCGAGGTGATGACTACACGGATTTCATTGTCGAGGACCTGGGGAAGCTGGCCGCCGAGGGGCCGCCCATCGCGTTCGTGGATGTCTTCTGCGATGCGGGCGCGTTCACCGTCGAGCAGAGCGCGGCCATCCTGACGCGGGCGCGCGAGCTAGGCTATCAGGTCAAGATTCACGCCGATGAGTTCGCGCACCTGGGGGGGGCCGCGCTGGCGGCGCGGCTGGGCGCGACCTCAGCCGATCACCTGGCTGTCACGCCAGCCGAGGACCGGGCGGCGCTGGCAGCAGCGGGTGTGGTGGCCGTCGTGCTGCCGGGAACCAGCTTTGGTCTGAGCCACACCCACTACGCCGACGCCCGCGCCCTCATCGAGGCCGGCGCGGCGGTGGCCCTGGCGACGGATCTGAATCCGGGTACGTGCGCCTGCGAGTCGATGCCGTTCATGATCGCCCTGGCATGTCGCTATTGCGGGCTGACGCCCAGTGAGGCCGTGGTCGCAGCGACACGCCAGGCGGCGGCGGCGGTCGGCCGCGAACACGAAAGCGGCAGCCTGGCCGTAGGCAAGCTGGCAGACATGCTGCTCCTTGACAAGGCCGACTACCGCTGGCTGGCGTATGGGTTTGGCGACAACCCGGTTCGTCGGGTCA
>CAZJJF010000268.1:0-1861 GCA_964546245.1 uncultured Anaerolineales bacterium | reverse complement strand
TCATCAAGCGCGGAATGGTGGTAAGATAGACAACCCCAGGCGACTATTTGACAAACAGAGGCAAAAGCATCGCCACGATCATGCTGATCACAACCAGGACGCCCACCACCAGCATGATGATCTCGCTTGTCGATCGGCGCCGCTTCTTCTGAGTATCGGCCATTGTCTCCTCCTCCCTTGAAACGCATCAGGCTGAGTGAATTATAGCACGGCCGCGTTGGACCGCCAAAGCGACGCACAGCGGGCGGTGGCGCCCCTGTGCGCCGCGCATTGACGCGCCAGCGGAGTCGCCCTTGACAAATCCAGGCGACTTGCATAGAATCGCCCCATTCTCACAGTGCCACGGTAGATCGCCTACAGCGTCGTAGCAATGTCTACCTATCCAAACCCAGTCGTACTTGCGGAGGAGAGGACCCATGAAACGTATGCAGTGGTTCGTATTGGCCCTGGCGGCTATCGTCATGCTGGTTGTCGCGGCATGCAGCCCGGCGCAGCAGGCGGCCGTCGAGAAGGCGGCGCCCACCGTCGCGGCGGCCGTCAAAGCGGCGGCGCCCACCGTCGTAGCCGAGGTGAAGGCGGCCGCGCCCACTGTGGCCGCCGCGGTTGCCGCGGCCAAGGCGACGGATGCGCCGAAGGCTGCGGCCGGCAGCATCGCCCCGCAGACTATCAAGATCGTGTCGGCCCTGCCCATGACCGGCAGTTCGCTGACCCAAACCTCGACCGTCGTCAACTCCATCAAGATGGCGCTGGACGAAGTTCAGAGCAAGGCCTGCAACGGCGCAGTCACTATCCAGTTCGAAGCCCTCGACGACGCCACCGCCGCTGCGGGCAAGTGGACGCCCGAGCAGGCAACCGCCATCGCCAACAAGGCCGCCGCTGACAAGAACATCCTCGGCTACATCGGCCACTTCAACTCGGGCGCGGCCAAGCTCGCTATTCCTATCAACAGCCAGGCGGGCCTGGTCATGATCTCCCCGGCCAACACCTACCCGGGTCTGACCAAGAACGTGGCGGGCGTGGAGCCGGGCGAGCCTGACAAGTACTACCCGACCAAGGTTCGCAACTACAGCCGCGTCGTCCCCGCCGATGACCTCCAGGGTCCCGTGGGCGCGCGCTGGGCGAAGGAGCTAGGCGGCAAGAACGTCTATATCCTCGACGACCAGGAGACCTACGGCAAGGGCCTGGCCGACCTGTTCGAGGCTGAGGCCAAGAAGATCGGCCTGAACATCGTTGGCCACGAGGGCTGGGACGGCAAGGCTACCGACTTCCGCGCGCTGGCCAACAAGGTCAAGGGCGCTAACCCCGACACCATCTACCTGGGCGGCATCACCCAGAACAACGGTGGCCAGCTGCTCAAGGACCTGCGCGGCGTCGGTTTGACGGCCGACAAGGTCAAGATCATCGGCCCCGACGGCCTGTTCGAGACTGAGCTGATCAACGCCGCTGGTAAGGACGCGGCCGAGGGCTTCTACGTGACCTTCGGTGGCGTTCCGCCCAACAAGCTGGAAGGCGCTGGCGCCAAGTGGTACGCCGACTACAAGGCGAAGTACAACGCCGAGCCTGAGGCCTATGCGGCCTACGGCTACGAGGCCGCCAAGGTCCTCCTGGATGCCATCAACCGCGCCTGCGCGACGGGCACCCTGGACCGCGCGTCGGTCCTCAAGGCCGTGTTCGCCACCAAGGACTTCAATGGCCTCCTGGGTAAGTTCAGCATCGACGCCAACGGCGACACGACCATGACCACCATGTCCGGTCAGCAGGTCAAGAACGGCAAGTTCGAGTTCGTGAGTACTCTCAAATAACGGTCTGACAGGGCCGGCGGGGGGGGGTAAAGTTAACACACCCCCCACACCAAAAGAGG
>CAZJJF010000267.1:0-5806 GCA_964546245.1 uncultured Anaerolineales bacterium | reverse complement strand
AATATTCGGCGTTTTACAGCATAGCATCTTCCCGCACCCTGCACCCGACATCTGGCCGACAGGCACACCCCAGGCCGCCGCCTCGAAACAGAGGTATAATTCCCCCAGGAGGCGCTATGTTCAACCTGATGCGCCGTGTCGCCTTTGCGGGCGGCGCGCTGCTTCTCCTGGCCTTCGGCGCGTGGCCCGCCTGGGGCGACACGCCCACCCCCTCACCCGATGGGCCGACGCCTGGCGCGGCCATGTCCCTGGGCGGCAATCTGCTGGTCAATCCCAACTTCGAGGATGGCTTCAGCCAGCGCGAGGACGGTGCGGTCAACGTTGCCCTCGGCTGGAAGCCGTGGTATGTCGTCGATGCCAAGAATGAGTATGCGCGGCGGCCCGAATGGAGCCGCGAGTTTCTAGGCCTGCCAAGTATCCGTGTGCTGCACGGCGACTTCGGCCAGAAGGTCTTCAACTCGTGGGCCGTCCACGACGCGGGTATCTACCAGACCGTGACCGACGTACCCATCGGAGCCACCCTGGAGTTCTCGGCATGGGTGCAGGTATGGAGTAGCGAGTGCGACAATATCTGCATCTCGCCGCCAACCGGGACGCAGGGCTGTCGCGGCCTGACCAACGGCGACTACGCGGTCATGGTTGGCATCGACCCCCAGGGCCGCGCCCCTGCTGCCCGCGGCGCCGCTCTCCCCGACGGTATCGTGTGGTCGGAGACGCGCGCCGACGCCTACGATCACTGGGTTCAGGTGAAGGTACGCGCCGTTGCCCAATCGGACATTGTGACCGTCTATACCCGCAGCCTACCGCGCATCGCCGTCAAGCACAACGACTCCTATTGGGACACGGCTGATCTGCGCGTCATCGCATCGCCCTCCGACGCCTGGCCGCCGCCGGTCGCGCCCCGTCCGGCCAGGCCCATCCCCTCACCCACGGCAGCCCCCTCACCCGCCCCGACGCCGACCGGCGCTCCGCCCACACCCGCCCCCAACACGCCGGAGAAGGGCTGTTGGGAAGGACTGACCAACGGCGACCTGGAGACGGCCGAGGGCTGGAACTTCGGCCCCGGCGGCATGGCCGAGGTCACCACAGCGCGCGCCAAAGAAGGGCAGTCGGCGCTACGCCTGGGCGGGACCGCGCCTGCGACGGGGATGCTGGCCGAGGCCTGGCGCGAGGTGACCATCCCGGCCGACGTGAACCGCGCCACGCTGCGCTTCTGGGTGCGGCGCGCGACTGACGAGCCGGGCGCGACCGTGCCAGTGGCGGCCGGGCAGCCGCTGAGCCGACAGAGCGTCATCGTCGAGACGGCCGATGGCGCTCCGCTGCAATACGCCTTGCGCCCGGCGCGGGTCAATGACGGCGACTGGCAGCGCGTCGAGATCGACCTGACAGGCTATCGCGGGCAGACGCTACGGGTGCGCTTCCAGGTGATAGGCGCGCCCGGCGACACGTTGCGCATGGACGTCGACGGGGTGAGCGTGGAATTGTGCCGCCCCAACAACGCCCGCGATCGCGCCAGGCAGGCGGCGACGATTCTACCGCATGTCAACGGCGGGCAGGAGAGTGGGCGCGGCGTGCGCCTGGGTTGGCTGCGCGCCAGCCAGACGCAGCCGGGGTCGAACCCCTTCCCCGACGAATGCAACGCCACCGCCTTTGAGTTCGTCGAATTGGAGAACTACGGACCGCCGGTGAACCTCGACGGCTGGACGCTATCCGACGCTGTGGGCAACACTTACACTTTGCCCTATATCACCCTTGCGCCCGGCTACCGCGTGCGGGTCTGGACGGGCGCCGGTCCCGACTTCGTCGGCCCCACCATCGCCGACTTTCATGCCGGTCTGGGCGGCGAGATGTGGGGCGACTACGGCGACACCCTCACCCTCCGCGACCCCTACGGCAACGTTGTTACCCAGTACCGCTACGCCTGGGGCCAATGATGGGATGGCATCCCCTGCTCGCGTAGGATGTGGCTTTGTGCTGTGAGAACCCTACAAATCTCGATGCTCGAAGCTGTAGATGGCAAGGGCCAGGGCAGCCATGATCCATAGCGCGGCCCAGATGTGGTAGGCCGGGGTAGGCGGCGCGGCCACGATGAAGGGGTTGCCGTTGACGCCCGTCTGCGCCGCCGTCGCCAGCAGGATGGCGGGCGACAGGTGGTAGGCTGCCGCCCGCCATAGCCCGTCGGTGGGTAGAATCAGGCTGGCGATGACACCAACATTGGTTACGGCCTGGTTCTGGAAGGCCACGCCGATGGCGCCGGCCACGCCCATCATCCACGTCACGCCAAACAGCACCACGGCCATGATGCCGCACGCCATCGGACCCAGCCGTGTACTGCCCAGCAGCGCCAGCGTCAGCAGCATCAACCCCTCGGCGGCGATGTAGGCCACAGCCATCAGCGGCGCGGGTGGCATATAGCCCGTAAAGTATTTGACGATAGCCATGAGGATGCCCCCCACGGCCAGCGTGTACAGGATGATGACGCCTGCCAGAGCCAGCCACTTACCCACCAGCACGTCGCGGCGGCGGATGGGTCGTGGCAGCATGGCCAGCGCGATGCCCGACTCGATGTCGCTCGCGATGGCAGGCGCGGCGAGGAATGCCGCGCCCAGGGCGATGACGAAGCTAATCATGAACATCATCATGATCAGCAGGACCGCGGCGGCGCTGAGTATCTGAATCTCTGGGCAAGGATTGCGGCCGCACGGAACCCTGGGCAGGCTCGCGAAGCCCCACGCGGCCAGCGTCAGGACGATAGCGGTCAATACCAACCCCGCCATGACGACGCGGCGGCGCGATAGCTCCTTGAGAGTCAGCCCGGCGATGGTCAGGATGGTGCTCATGGCCCGTCCTCCAACACCGCATCGGCCGGTCGCGTCAGGAGTTGCAGGAAACGGTCTTCAAGGGTGTTGTGGCGTGGCTCAACGGCATGGATCTGGACCCCCGCGCCCACCAGGTCGGCTACCAGGGCGGGCACCGTGTCAGCGGCCAGGCCTGCCACCGTCACCCAGTCGCCCTCGTGGCTGACTACGCCGTAGCTGTGCAGGGCGGCCTCGCCTGTCGTGTTCAGGCCCGTCAGCCGCAGTCGTACCGCCCGCGCCCCGCCGATAACCTCGTGCAGGCTGCCCAGGGCAATGACGCGCCCTTTGTCAACAATAGCGACTCGGTCGCATACCAGTTCAACTTCGCTGAGCAGGTGCGAGTTGAGGAAGACGGTCGCCCCCCGCGCCTTGAGGGCGCGCACAATCTCGCGCACGTCGCGGCGGCCCACGGGGTCCAGGGCGGACGTTGGCTCATCCAGGAAGACCAGGTCCGGGCGTCCCAACAGGGCCACGCCCAGGCCGAGGCGCTGCTGCATGCCTTTCGAGAACGTGCCGACGCGGTCGTTGCCGCGCGTCGCCAGCCCCACAGTCGCCAGGGCATGCTCGATCTCGTCAGCGTGCTCGGCCTTGGGGATGTCGGCCAGGGCGCAGTGTAATCCCAGTACCTCGCGCGCCGTCAGCCAGTCCTGATAGCGAAACAACTCCGGTAAGTAACCGATGCGGCGGCGCGTCGCCCGGTCGCCGATGGGCATGCCCAGCAGCCACGCCTGCCCCGCCGTGGGCCGCGTCAGCCCGACCAGGAGCTTGACCGCCGTGGTCTTGCCCGCGCCGTTCGGCCCAAGGAACCCAAAGATCTCGCCGCGCCCGACGCTCATGGTCAGGCCGGCGAGGGCGGTGGTCGAGCCGTATTGTTTGACGAGGTCGAGCATGCGGACAGCATCGCCGCCGCCCCCCTCTGTCTGCGAGAGGGGGGCATAGATAGTTGCCGGCTCCGCGACCTGTGGGCCTGGCGCGTTACTTGAGACCGTTGGCAACGTCGAGTACCTCGGTGTCGCGTAGCGGGCCGCCAACGAAGAAGACTTGACCATCCTTCGACCATACCACTGCGCTGCCCAGGCCGGTCGAGTCGCCCAGCAGCAGGCCGTCGACGCCCTGGACCTTGACGGCGCGGCCGCTCATGCGGCTCACGTCGATGGGCACGGGCAGGGTTGAGGTTGGATCAGCGATACTGCGTATGGCGGCGGCCAGCTCAGGGGCGACGCCCGGCTGCGCCAGGATATAGCTCTGAATCTCGGCCAGGGTTGCGCCTGTCGATTGGGCGACGGGGGCCTTCGCCTGGCCGATGATCAGATTGGGCACGCCAGTGGTCTGAGGCGCGCCGTTCTTCGCGCCCGTGGTAGACTTGGCGGTCTCGGGCAGGCTGACCTGCGTCTCGCCGTAGGAGACGATGGCCGCCGGGTAGATAGTCACGCTAAGGACGCTGCCGTTGACGTTCTTGGGCATGGCGGTTGCCGTGTTGCCCCTGGCTTTCGCCGACGCCTCGGCCCTGGCCGCGTCGAAGGTGTAGGATGCAGTGTTGCCGGGCATGACCTGGTACGTCACCTTGCTCGAAATGCCCTGGGGCAGGCTGGTCGGCTTGAGGAGCGCCACCCCGGCCGCGGCGGCGGCCTCATCGGCGCTGCTGACGATGCGCGGCGATGACTGCTGCGAGCCGGTCATGGTTCCAAAGTCGCTCAAGTCGGGTAGGCTACGCAATTGGGACGCGGTTACAGGCACAGCGACGAACTGCTTGGGGGTGAACAGGTTCAGCACGCCCTGGGCGTAGGAACCGAGGGGCGTCAGGGCGATCAGTGCGGCCACCAGGGCGACGACAGCCACGGCGGTCAACGGCTTGAGCCAGCGGCGCAAGAGATTCGGGACTATCACGGTTGGCATCCTTTCCATACGGAGGGACGAGGTAGGGCGCGCCTCATAGTCGCGCAGCCGCGCCAGAGCCGGTCCCCAATCGGGGGCAGGGAGCGGGTCGCCGAACAACGCGGCGGTTGCCTGGCCCGAGGCGGTGGCGGCGGTAAGCCGCGCCTGGCAATCGGCGCAGCCCGCCAGGTGAGCGGTGTCGGGCGCGCCTAGCGTGAAGCCCTGCTCACCCTCGTCCGCCAGACGGCGCAACAGGCCGTCATCCACGTGTGTCATGGCCCAACTCCTTTCGCAGCGCGGCTTCTGCCCGGTTCAGCAGCGTCCCTACCTGGTTAACGCTCACCCCCAGAGCAGCGGCGACCTCGGCGTAGCTCAGCCCGCCGTAGCGCAGGCTGAGGACCGTCGCGCTCCGTTCCGGCAGCCGCGCCAGCGCCTCGGCCACCGCCCGCCGCTGCTCGCTCGCCTCGACGGCCTGCTGCGGGTCGGTGTCAGTTCGCGCCTGCCAGCGGTCCGCCTCGACCAGGGCGTGGCTCGCAGCGGTGCGGTCACGGCGGTCGCGGCGTAGCGCAGCGTTGAGGGCGCGGTGCGCGGCGGCCTTGTGCAGCCAGGCGGCCGCCCACGGCGCGTCGGCCGGGTGGCGGCGGTGGAAGTCGTAGAAGACCTCCTGCGCCACGTCCTCTGCCTCCTGGCGGTCGGCCAGGACCCGGTAGGCGATGGCGACGACCTTGCCGTACTCGGCGGCGAATAAGGCCTCGAAGGCTCCATCGTCGGCCGCCGTGGGGAGATGGGCTACGCGGTTCACCAGGGTTGCCAATGCGCTTGCTCCCTGTCGGGGGTGTCTATTCTAGAAGCACCCGCCGACCAGGAAATGTGACAGTCTCACGGGCCAATTCTAGGCTATTTCCCCATTCCGTCCATAGGGGCGGATGAATCGCCTGTGCCAATCAAAGACAGGGGCGCGTCGTGTACCCGGTCATCGGGTTCGGTATGCCCAACTATGATAACGCCACGGCGCAGGCGCGTTATCATAGTTGGGCACAGTGGGGGCGGGTGAGTATAATAGACGACTTGTC
>CAZJJF010000266.1:1871-5814 GCA_964546245.1 uncultured Anaerolineales bacterium | reverse complement strand
GACACGATAGAAGCGATTCTCGGAGGGGCCACCGACGGCCACCGGCTGGCTGTCGATGTCGGTCACGCGCAGATCGTCCTGCTCCAGCAGGACGCGCAGCAGGGCGGCGTAGCCGGCGCGAGAGATGACCATAGGGCCGTGGTGAGGAGCAGTCATGGTACCCTCCCTGGTCCCTAAGCTTACCCCGGTTCAAACGTTGACGCAACTGGCGGCGACGCCTATACTTCGCCCGTGCGTCGTCCGCCGTTAGACGCAGCGCGGTGTGGCCCGTTCGCCGCCGCCACCAAGAATCGGTGCCATGAATATGATGCGTGTCCAGCCCTGGGGGCCGGTCACCCGCGTGAGTCTGAGCCGCAGCTTTGTCGGCCGGCCGGTGTTCTGGGTCAGTGTTTACGTGGTGGATGGGCTGCTCATCGACACCGGTCCCCACCGTACCCGCCGCGAGATCGTGGCCGTCGCCCGCGATCAGGGTGTGCGGCAAGTGTATTGCACCCACCAGCACGAAGACCATACGGGTGGCAGCCGCGCCCTGTACGACGCCCTGGGCCTCATGCCACAGGCGGGGGCCATGACGGCAGCCCATCTGCTCACGCCGCCGCGCATTCACCGCTATCGTCAGTTCAGCTGGGGCCAGGCGCGAGGGGCGCCAGCGCGGGCGGTGGACCACGTCGCGACCGAGCGCTACGCTTTCGAGGTGATGCCTACCCCCGGCCACAGTCCTGACCACACGGTGCTGGTCGAGCCGACACAGGGCTGGGTGTTTGGTGGCGACCTTTTCATTCACGAGCGGGCCAAATACCTGCGCGCTGATGAGAACCTGCCCGCGCTCATCGAGTCGCTGCATTGCGTGGCGACTCTCCACCCCACCATCTTGTTCTGCGGTCATGCGGGCGTCATCGACGACCCGGCGGCGGCCATCGCGCGCAAGCTGGCATACTGGGACACGTTGCGCGTCGAGATACAGCGCCGCAAGGGGGGCGGGCAGTCCTTGAACGCTATTCGGGATGCCTTGCTCGGCCCCGAGGGCATGATGGCGCACCTATCGCGAGGCCACTTGTCGAAGCTCAACATGATTCGCGCCCTCGACGCCCTGGGCACAGCCTGAAATGGATGCGATGCTCGTCCTGCTCCTGATTGGTGTGTACCTGGCGGCGGCGATTGCCTGGCCCCTCCTGCATTCCCGGCGGCCGCAGATCGCGCGTTGGTTGCCCCTGGCCGCTGGCGTAGTGACGCTGGGTCTGGCCGCTCTCTTTGCCGGCCGCGGCAATCAGATCGTGATTCTATCGACGTGGACGAGCGGCGTATCGGGCGGCAGCCCCCTGGCGCTGGTCGCCGACCCGCTGGCGTTACTGTTCGTGGCGATGATTGCGCTCATCATCATCGCCGCCAGCCTGGTGGGGCCGCTGGGCAGCGCCGGCGATGACCTCTTGCCAATCGACATTGCGCTGTGGATGGCGGGGGCGGCCGTAGCGTTCACACTGGCTGGCAACGCCGCGACGCTGGCCCTGGCGTGGGTGCTGATGGATATGGCTATCCTCTCTGCCCTGCGCTTCCTGCAGCCAGTGGCGACGCGCCCGGTGCGGATTCAGGCCCTGGCCTTCAACTACATCGGCGCGCTGCTGGTTTTCATAGCCGGGGTCACGGCAAGTCAGCCTCGCACGGACTTAGCCAATCAGGTGTGGACGGTTGGGACCATGACGGGCCTGCCCGCCGTGTTCCTGACCCTCGCGGCGTGGCTGCGCCTGGGCGCGTACCCCTTCCAGCGCAACATTCCAACTGGCGGTGCAAGTCGCGCCGCGACCCTGTTGCGCTTCCTGCCTCTCACGGCAGGGGCCTATTTGGTAGCGCGGGCGGCCTCGGTGGCGGGGGGCGCGCCGATTGAGGGTTGGGGCTGGCCCCTGGTCTTGGGCCTGGCGACACTGGCCGCGGCCGGTATGGCCTGGCTGGCGGCGCGCCGCAACGAGGCGTTGGCATGGCTGGCAGTGTACGCCGCGTCCGGCCTCCTCCTGGGGCTGACCTCGGGCCAGGTCGAGGTCGGCGCGCTGGCGCTGCTCGGCAGCGTGGGGCTGATTCTCGCCGTCGCGATGCTGTTCCTGGCGGAGCCGCTGCTGGGCACGGCGATGAGCGCGGTACAGCGCAGGTGGGCCCAGGTCGCGATGCTGGTGGGGCTGGCGAGCGTGTGGGGGTTGCCGCTGACAGCGGGGTTCCTCTATCGCTGGGGGGTAGTGCGCTCCGACTTTGAAGCGAGTGCGCTCCTGGCGCTGGTGTTCACGGTCGTCGCCGCCGCCGTCGCCGCCGCGCCTGTGTGGCTCATCGCGCGGGATGTGTGGGGGATGCGACGGGCACACGCCGCTGCCACCTCACCGGCGACCCGCGACGCGCTGCTGGGTATCTCCCTGCTGGCGGTGACGATTGTCCTGGTGGGCGTCGCGCCCACTATCATTGCCCCCGCCGCCGAGGTTGCGAGCGGCCCGGTGGGCTTGAGTGTGGTGGCCGACGGTGTGCGCGGCACACCGCCTGATATGGCTGTGGTGATCGCCGGCTTGCTGCTGGGCACGTGGCTGGCGGGCCTGGCGCTGCGGCGGGTTCGGGCACAGTTGCCCCCCGACTCGCGCACCGTCCGCGACCTGACCGCCATCCTCTCGCTGGAGTGGCTGTATCGACGGCGCTGGCGGCCGGTACGGGCGGGCCTCGGCCTGTTTCAGGCAGCGGCGAGCCTCGGGGCGGGCGAGCGCTACGTGGGCATGCTGGTTATATTCGCCTTCATCCTGGCCCTCGCCCTCCTGGCGCAATCATAATGGAAACTCTACTCAACCCGGCGCTGCTTTTCCTGGGCATCGTGGCCTGTACGGCTGTCCTGGCTATCGCTGCCGACTGGCGCATCGCCGTGCTGGCGCTCCTGGCGGAATACCTGGTCGTTGGCGTGCTGCTGGCGCGCTTTGTCGCGCTCCAGGTGGCGGCGGTCAACATCATTGTCGGGGCCGTCGTGTGCGCCATCCTCTACGTAGCCGCGCGGGCCGCCGAGCGTCACCCCGGCGGCGAGGGCTTTATCACCGACTCTGCCCGACGCTCCCTGGTGTGGAATCCTACCATCAACGATTTGTTGTTCCGGGCGGCGGCCGTGGCAGTCATCGGGGCAGGCCTGCTAGGCACGGGGCTGAGTCAGGCAGGTTTTGAGGGGTCCAACATCACCCTTGCCCCGGCCGCCTGGTTGGCGGCAATGGGGCTGGCGCTGGTAGTGCTCGGCCGCGCCACTTTCGCGGCGGGCCTGGGCCTGTTGACACTGCAGAACGGCTTCGAGGTCTTCTACAGCGGCCTCGATACCTCGCCGCTGGTCCTGGGGGGGTTGGCGACGGTCAGCCTGCTCCTGGCCCTGGGCATCGCCTACGGGGTAGGCCGCGACCTGGAAGAAGAGCCGTGAACAGCCTGGCCTTCGCCCTCACTCTCCCCTTCCTGGCGGGTGGCGTTGCATGGCTAACACGGGGCGTTCGCCGCCTGGGTGGCAGCCTGGCCGTCGCGGTGGGTATCATAGGCCTCGTGGCCTGCGCGAGCCTGCCGACGGAGCAGACTTTCACCCTGGCCGCCGGCGTGGCGCTGGAGTGGTCATCGGCGATACGCCTCCTGGTGTTGACGGTGTGGGCCGCGCTGGCGCTGTTTGGCGCGCTCGAGCTGGCGCGGCCTGGGCGCAACTTCGTCATCCCGGCGGTGCTGGCGGCAACGGGTTTCACCTTACTGGCGCTCACCGTGCGGCCGCTCCCGTTGGCGCTCATTGCCATGCAGATTGGCGGCCTGCTCATCGTCTTCCCGGCCCTCGAGGGGCCGGCGCGGCGGCCGTGGGGCACGTTGGGCTACCTGGTAGTGGCCGTCTTGAGCGGGGCGATGGGTCTGATGGCGCTATCTCTGGCCGAGTTTCACACTCAAAACCCAGACGAGACGACGGCGC
>CAZJJF010000266.1:0-1861 GCA_964546245.1 uncultured Anaerolineales bacterium | reverse complement strand
CGTCTGGCGGCGGCGCTCCTGGCTGTCGCTGTCGGCCTGACCCTGGCGCTCATCCCCCTCCACATCTGGCTGCCGCGCGTCACCGAGACAGCGCCCTTCCAGGTGACGGCCTGGCTGGGTATCGTGGGGCAGCTGGGCGTCCTGGGTTTCTTGCTGCGCCTGCTGGTCGAGTACGATTGGTTGCTGACGGTTACGCCGCTCTTCTACACCCTCATCCTGGGGGGCCTGGCCAGCGTCATCCTGGGCGGTGCGCTGGCCCTGATGGCAGCCACGCCTCGCCTCTGGTTCGCGTATGCCATGATTTACAGTATGGGTATGGTCGTGGTGGGGCTGGGTCTCTTCACCCAGCAGGGGGCGGATGGGGCCGCGCTGGCCCTGGTGAGTCGCGCGCTGGCGATACTGATCGCCACGGCCGGCTTCCGCGCCGTCCCGAACCTGGCGACACACTGGGACGACCTGCGCGGCATGGGTCGGCGCGTGCCGCCGGCCGGCGTGGCGTTGGGGGTCGGGGCGGCGGCCTTCGCGGCATTTCCAGTGCTGGCGGGCTTCCCGGCAATGTGGCTCATCTACCGCGCCGCCTTCGAGGCTGCGCCCGCCCTCGCCTATCTGCTGGCGCCCGGCGCGGCTTTGATGGCCTTGAGTGTGATTCGGATGCTGGTGACTCTGGTGGAGCCAGGCGATGAATATGCGACAGAGACACCGCTGGGGCTGTCGGTTCTAATTGGCGGCCTGACTCTGGCGCTGGTGATTCTGGGTCTATTCCCCCAGCTGGCGCTGGCGCCGATTGCGGCGGCGATGGCGACGCTGCGCTTCCTGCCATAGGGGGCCATAGGGCGGCTGTTTGACATCCCGCTAGGGCAGGCTTATAATAGCGCCGCTCGCGCCCAGGATACCTGCCCGCACTGTCTGGTGCGCGATACCTGGGCGTGTCGTTGTCCCATTCATGGTTAGCCGCGACGGCCGATGCGGTGTGTTTCGGGACTCCTTAATTGATGAAGCAGGCGAGGAGAGCAGGATATGACGGGCCGCCCTGATGACATGCCCCCATGGGCCCAGCCGGAGGACGAGACGTATTGGGACGCGCTGCTGACGCAGGGGGAAGTCGCCTTTGAGCAGCCTCCTCGCGATTGGAATGGCGAGGGCGGCCGACTCCTCGCCCATGATCGGGTGAGCGGCCTGGGCGCGCCGACCCGCGACCAGTGGGCCGTCCTCAAGGCCCACTTTGACGAGGGCGCGATCCTCAAGGGGCGCGTCATTGGCTGCAATCGTGGCGGCCTGCTGGTTCGCCTGCCGGACACGGTGGGCTTCGTCCCTGCCTCTCAACTCAACGACCTGCCCCGCCGTATGGAGGGTGAGGAGCTACGGCTCGAACTCGAACGGCGCATGGGCCAGGAGCTTGACCTGAAGCTCATCGAGCTAGACCGCAACCGCAACCGCATCATTCTCTCGGAACGCGCGGCCATCTGGACCGGCGGCGGTGTGGATGCGCGCCTGGCGCAGCTCGAAGAGGGCCAGGAGGTGAGCGGCCGCGTGCGCAGCATCTGCCACTTCGGCGCGTTCGTCGATCTGGCCGGTATCGACGGCCTCATCCACATTTCGGAATTGTCCTGGCAGCGCGTCGCCCATCCCAGCGAGGTCGTCTCGGTGGGCCAGGATGTGGATGTGCTGGTCATGCACGTCGACCGCGGCCAGCGGCGCGTGGCCTTGAGTCTGAAGCGACTGCGGCCCGACCCGTGGGCGACGGTGGAGGCGCGCTACATACCAGGCCAGCTGGTGAGCGGCGTTGTCACTAATGTCGTCGATTTCGGCGCGTTCGTGCGTATCGAAGAGGGGCTGGAAGGCCTCATCCACATCTCGGAAC
>CAZJJF010000265.1:0-5821 GCA_964546245.1 uncultured Anaerolineales bacterium | reverse complement strand
TGGACGAGGCCCACGTGGTCGCGCGGAGCATCGGCTACCCGGTGCTGGTGCGTCCATCCTACGTGCTGGGCGGGCGGGCGATGGCGATTTGCTACGACGAGGGTGAACTGGACCAGTTCGGCGCTGAGGCTCTGGCCGCCGCACCGGAGCATCCCCTGCTCATCGACCAGTTCCTCGACGACGCCTATGAGGTGGACGTGGATGCCGTGGCCGACGGCGAACGAGTCGTCATCGGCGGCGTGCTGCAACACATCGAGGCGGCCGGCATCCATAGTGGCGACTCGGCGGCGGTCCTGCCGCCCTACAAGGTCAGCGCGTACCACCTGGGCATCATGCGCGAATATACCCAGGCCCTGGGCCTGACGCTCGGTGTGCGCGGCCTGGTGAACGTACAGTTCGCCGTCAAGGACGACGTGGTGTACGTGCTAGAGGTCAACCCCCGCGCCTCGCGCACCGTGCCCTTCATCAGCAAGGCGACGGGTGTGCCTCTCGCCAAGATCGCCGCACGCATCATGGTGGGCCAGACGTTGGCGGAGATCGGCCTGGTGGAGGAGCCGCGAGTGGACGGTTTCTTCGTCAAGGAGGCGGTGCTGCCCTTCGAGCGCTTCCCCGGCGTCGATCCGGCCCTGGGGCCGGAGATGCGCAGCACGGGCGAGGTCATGGGCCACGCGGCGCGCTTCGGCCATGCCTTCGCCAAGGCGGAGATCGCGGCGGGCGACCATCTGCCGCTGAGTGGGGCTGCCCTGCTGAGCGTCAATGACTACGACAAGTCCAGCGCGCTGAAGATCGGCCGCGACCTGCTAGGCATGGGCTTTAGCCTGCTGGCGACCGAGGGGACGGCCGACTATCTGCGGCGGGCGGGGCTGGTCGTTGAAACCGTGGCGCGCATTGGCCGCGGCTCGCCCGACATCCTCGACCTCATTCGCGACGAGCAGGTGGCCCTTATCGTCAACACGCCCCTGGGCCGGGGCAGCTATACCGACGGCCGCGCCATGCGCGTCGCCGCCCGGCAGCACGGCATCCCGCTGTTCACGACCCTCTCTGCGGCGATGGCCGCCGTCAACGCCGTCCGCGCCCTCAAGGACCGCCAGTTGCGGGTGCGGAGCTTGCAGGAGCACTATGCGCGGCAGAGGTAGGGGAGAGGATGGCAGCCGGAGGTCAGAGGGCGCAAGCTCGAACTTGTTAGTTGGGTATCAACCGTGGATAATTGAGGCCATCTTTGACGTGGAGTTATGCTCATGAAAAAGCAGCTTACCCTTCTCTCAGTCGTCGTGGCGGCCCTCATGTTTGTTCTGACAATCGCCCCCAGCGCCCTGGCGCAGGCCCCGACTACGACCGGCGCCCCTCAAGGCTCGGTCCAGAACGGCGTCTACACCTGGCCGCAGGCGGGCTTCAGCCTGACCCTGCCGCCGCTGTGGATCCAATACGGCTACAAGTGGACCGAACTGTGGGGGCCAAACTCGAACCCCGTGGCGCAGAGCGCTCGCTACACCAACGAGTGGATCTACACCCCTGTCGACGCGGCCGCTCGTCCCGAGATGCTCTTGTCCATCGTCGCCTACGACAAGGCGGCGTGGGATGCGATGGCAGCCCAGGGCGGCCCCCTGCCCAGCGTCGCTGGCGAGGCCAACGGCCTGGTGTACACCATGCGCACGCCGCAGAGCGACCCGTATCCGCAGGGTAGCGTGGACAGTCAGCGGTTCAGGGACCTGAGCACGGCCATGGCGCCCGCCCTGTCGCACATCACGATCCCCGGCTCGACCGGGCTGGCCCCAGTGCCG
Organism: uncultured Anaerolineales bacterium; assembly: GCA_964546245.1. GTDB lineage: Bacteria > Chloroflexota > Anaerolineae > Epilineales > JAHCIE01 > JAHCIE01. Next base: position 4,040 of record CAZJJF010000265.1, on the reverse strand, counting down.
GGGCCGCCCAGCCCCGTCCTGACTGCCGACGCGCTAGCGAATGCGACCTATACGCTGCCGGGTGTGGGAACTGTTACTCTCACCAATGGCGAGTACCGCGCGCCGGCCGCGCCCGGCTCGGCCAGCCAGGTCGTCGTTCAGCTGACGGATACCGTCGCCTACGGGACGCTGAACGGCCGCCCGGTAGCGGTGGTCGTGCTGACGGCCAGTACGGGTGGCAGTGGAACCTTCTACTACCTGGCGCTGGTGGTCGACCAGGGCGGCCAGCCGGTCAACGTCGCCACGACGCTGCTGGGTGACCGCGTCAAGATCAACAGCGTGTCCATCACCGGGGGCCAGATCGTGGTGGACCTTGTGACGCAGGGGCCGAACGACCCGATGACCGCGCCGACCCTGCATCAGGTCTGGAAGTACGAGCTGCAAGGCAACCAGCTGGTCAAGGTCAGCTAAACCGACCGTTGCCCGGCCATAACAACGCCCCCGCCGAGCCATGCTCGACGGGGGCGTTGGTTTGGGCGACCGGCTACTTCCTGTCCTGCAGCCAGTTGCGGAAGGCCGCGTCTAGCTCGCTGCTGCTGATGCGCAGGGCAGCACGGATCAGGTCATCCCAGGTAGTAGCGGAGGCGGAGGCGATAATCATGCGGCTGGGTGCGTCGGGGCCGTAGCGGGCGACGAGGAACTCGCCGAAGGCGTCCCACTCGGCGGCGGTGAGCACCATGTCGCTCGCCGCCGTCTCTAGCCGCGACGGCGGTAGGAGCCGCCCCTCGGCCAGGGCAGCCCGGAGAGCGGCGGACGTGGCCTGGCGCGTGCCAGCGGGCGGCGTGGCGAGCAGCCGCGCCTCGGCTTGCAGCATGGCTCCACGCAGGCCGCGCCAGACGTTGGGGTTGGCGGGCTGGACGAGCGTTCCCAGCGAGGTGGCGTTCTGGCCCAGGGCTGCAGCATCGTTAGCCGCCTGACTCACCAGGGCCGAGGCTAGATTCCAGCGCACCAGGCCGGCCGGCGTATCCTGGCTGTCGACACCGTTGAACGATGCCAGGGGCGAGCCGACGCGGGAGCCCTCCTCAGTGCGCACGATGTCAGTCCACGGCGCGCTGATGTCGATGATGACGCTGGTACGCTGCTGCTGGGGCAGGAAGGGCCCGTAGTGCCAGGCGAGGCGCTCGGCGAAGGGGTCCAGCCCCTCGGCCACGGCCTCGGCCAGTTCAGCGTCGCGGTGGCGGTAGACGAGGCGGAAATGCGTCGTCTCGGTTACCTCCCAGGACCCCCAGGCCCGCTCGTCAATGCTGGTGCGCTGCCACTGCGTGCCCACGATGCGATAGGCCCGCACCGACTGCAACACCCGCTCGCTGCCGGGGCCGCCGATGCGCGTTTCCACCTGCGCCAGGGCCAGGTCGGGCGCGATCAGTTCCACGTCCAGCACTCGCGCCGTCGCCTGACCGCCGGCAGCCCGCGCCCACGTGCGGGCAAAGCCAATGTAGCGCGTCTGCCACAGGCGGTCGGCCGCCTCGTCCCACGTCACCACGCCTTGCGCTCCGCTCAGCAGCGTCGCCATCTCGCTGTCTACGGCGGCCTGGGCGTCAACGTGCAGGCGTTCGTGGCGGGCCAGATAGATGCGCCAGTTGTAGGCGAAGACAACCAGCGCGACCACGGCCAGGACACCCGCCGCTCGCAGCAGCCAGCGCCGCCAGGGACGCGGTGTCGGGGGCGGTTGCTCCGGCTCTGATAGCTTGCCAATGACGATGTGCTCGTCGCCGATCTTCCAATCGAGCATACAGCACCTCAACTTCGAGGCGAGATACGATCTACTCCATTAGACGCGAGCGGGGCGCGCTTCGTACCTACCCCAGCCCCGGCATCGCCCTCATCCTCGGCCAGGATAGAACGCCAAATCCTTACTCATTATGCGCGGCCCAGGGCTCTGGTTCAGTCAGGGCCTGACGATATGCGGGTAGCGGCTACTGCTTGCCCACCCACAGGCCCGCCGTCGCGCCCGGCAATGGCGGCCTGCGAATGTGTCCCGCGACGGATGCGGCGGCGTGGTTTGTGCGGGAGGATGTGAAAGTGACGCGGTTGGTCGGCGGGCGCTCGTGTTCAGTAGCTGCTGACGTCCATCTCGACCAGCTCGCCCGTCACCATGAACACGATACGCTCGGCGATGTTGGTCACCCGGTCGGCCATGCGCTCCAGATTATGGGTGATCCACAGTAGATACGTAGCTCGCGTGACCGTGTCGGGGTTACGAATCATGACCTCGATGAGGTCGTTGTAGATGCGATCGTTGAGGGCATCGACGGCGTCGTCGCGGGCCGGCACAGTCCTTGCGGCGGCCGCATCCCGGCGGGCGTAGGCGTCTAGCACGTCGCGGAGCATGGCCTGCGCCGCCTCAGCCATGCCGGGTAGGTCGATCAGGGGCTTGACCGGCGGCTGGTAACCCATGCGCACGACGATCTCGGCGATGCCGCGAGCATAGTCGCCCATGCGCTCCAACTCAACGGCGATGGTCTGGGTAGCGAGAATGAAGCGGAGGTCGCCAGCCATAGGCTGATGCATGGCGAGGATGTTGACCGCCTCGGTCTCAATGTCGAAGCGCTTGCGGTTGAGCGCCTTGTCGCTGTCGATGACCGCTTGGGCCAGGTCGAGGTCGCGCGCGGCGAGGGCTTGCATGGAGTAGCCGATGGCCTTATCGACCATGCTGCCCATCTCGAGGACACCCTCGCGCATTTCATCCAGGGATTGGACGAGGCGTTCGCGGACAACACGCTGCTGAGGTTCCGGCATGTCGCTCCCCCCTCGATGGTTGAGGATTCGCCTGCCCTGGCGCGGGTGGGCGATAGCGTCAATCTGCGCGGTGAGCAGGCGTCTTGGCGGTGTAGACCGATTCGCCGCCGATGAAGGTCTGCTGCACGTGGAGATTCGCGTCCAACACGACGATGTCGGCGTCAGCCCCCGCTTCCAGTCGCCCCTTGTGTCGCAGGCCTAGCACGTCGGCGGGCGTGGCGCTGGCCATGCGCACCGCGTCGCCAACGCTACAGCCGGTGTAGGCGACCATGTTGCGGATGGCCTGATCCATGCTGAGAATACTGCCGGCCAGCGTGCCACTGGCCAGCCGCGCAGCGATGTGGGTCACGTGGACCTGCTGGTCGCCGATGTGGTAGACGCCGGGGGGCATGCCGAGGGCGGCCATGGCGTCGGTGACGAGGGAGATGCCTGCCGCGCCCTTGCTGCGCCAGACCAGGCGTGCCACCGCCGGATGGACGTGGATACCGTCGGCAATGAAGCCGACGACCGGCATGTCGGCCTCTAGCAGCGCGCCGGGCGCGCCGGGGTCGCGATGGCCGAGGGTCGGCATGGCGTTGAACAGGTGGGTAGCCCAGGTAACGCCCTGGTCAAGGGCGTCACGGGCGGCGTCATAGTGGGCATCGGTGTGGCCGATGCTGACGACGATGCGGTGTTGCCGCAGGTAGGCGATGGTCTCGCTGCCGCCGGGCAACTCGGGGGCCAGGGTCATCAGCCGCATCGCGCCCGTGGCGACCAGGGGCGCTACGGCCTGTGGCGAGGGGAGGCGGAGATGGGCCGGGTTGTGCGCGCCTTTCTTGTTGGGGTTGAGGAAAGGGCCTTCGACATGGACTCCCAGGACCTCCGCACCCCCGCCGGGCGTGGCAGCAGCCATCAGCGCGGTGAGTCGCTCGGGGTAGGTCTCAAGGGGCGAGGTGATGATGGTGGGCAGAAATGCGGTGACGCCGTGCTGGGGAAGGCCGGCGGCAACCGGCGCGACGGAGGCCGGGTCAACCGTGAAGTCGTATCCGAAGGCGCCGTTGATCTGGAGGTCGATGAAGCCGGGCGCAATCAACCCGTCGGTCGCGATGTCAGGCAGGCCCGGCGGTGATGAGGCGGCGACATCGACAATGCGCCGATCCTCGATAACGACACTGCCGGGCGCAACGGCCCCAGAAGGGTGAATGATACGGCCGCTGAGAGTCCAGGTGCGCATAGCACGCTCCTTGTCGATAACCTGATTAAGGCGCATTATACCGCGATAG
>CAZJJF010000264.1:0-5824 GCA_964546245.1 uncultured Anaerolineales bacterium | reverse complement strand
GGCGTCGGGCGCTACTATCTTTGTTGAGCCGTTGGCTGTCGTCGAGGCAGGTAACCGGGTGCGGCAACTCATCAGCGAGGAGCAGCGCGAGGTAGAGCGCATCTTGCGCGAGCTGTCGGGCCGGGTCGCCGACCACGCCGACGATCTGCGGGAGACGGTGGGCGCGCTGGCCGACCTGGACCTGGCGCTGGCGAAGGGGCGGTATGCTTTTGCCTTGCGCGCCACGGCCCCGGAGTTGATGCGGGTGCGGACGCGGAGCTTCGAGGAGCGGCGCAAGGCGGCGCGCAAGCAAGGCGAAGGGGTCAGCGCGGAGGCGGAGGAGGCCCATGCGCTGGTCAATGGGCCGCGTTTCAGATACCTGCGCGCGCGTCATCCGCTGCTGGACCCTGGGAAGGTTGTGCCTATCGACGCCTATGATGGGGAGGATTTTCGCATCCTGCTCATCACTGGCCCCAATACGGGCGGCAAGACGGTGGCCCTCAAGACGGTGGGGCTGTTGTCGCTGATGGCGCAGGCGGGGATGCAGATTCCGGCGGCTGATGGCTCTACGCTGACGCCGTTTAGCGGTATCTACGCCGATATCGGCGACGAGCAGAGTATCGAGCAGAGCCTGTCCACGTTCTCGTCGCATATGAGCAATATCATCGAGATTCTACGTCAGGCGGACGCGCGTTCGCTGGTATTACTGGATGAGTTGGGCGCGGGGACCGACCCGGTCGAGGGGGCGGCTCTGGCGCGCTCTATTCTGGAGACGTTCCTGGAGCGCAAGTGCCTGGTGGTGGCGACGACGCACTATTCGGAGTTGAAGGCGTTTGCCTACGCCACGCCGGGCGTCGCCAATGCCTCGGTGGAGTTCAACGTGGACACGCTGTCGCCCACCTACGAGCTGACCATCGGGCTACCGGGACGCTCGAACGCCTTTGCCATCGCCCAGCGCCTGGGTCTGGCGGGGCCGGTGCTGGACCGGGCGCGGCAGTGGTTGAGCGAGTCGGACCTGGCGTTGGAGCAGATGCTCGGCGATATTAAGCAGGCGCGCGAGGCGACCTTCGCGGCGCGCGCCGATGCTGAGAAACGTCAGCGGGATATGCTGAGCGCGGAGGATAATCTCAAGCGGCAGATGGTGGATGCTGAGCGGGAGCGCGTGACAATCATCAACCGCGCCCGCGAGGAGGCCGAGACCGAGCTGACCCTGGTTCGCGAGGAGTTGCGCGAGTTGCGGGCCGAGCTGCGCCGCGCCCGCAAGGAGATGGTCGCGCCCAGCCAGGTCAACGCGCTGATGGAGCGGGTGGAGCGACTGGCCGACGATGTGGCCCCGGAGACGCCGCCACCGGCGGTGGGCGCGCCGGGCCTGGCGGAGCTTGAGCCGGGCAGCCGGGTGCGCGTGGCGAGCCTGAATACTATCGGCGAGATCATCGGGGTCAGCAACTCGAGCGCCGAGGTCCAGGTGGGCGCGCTGCGGGTCAAGGTTCCGCTCACTAGCCTGGAGCCACTCGAGGCGGGCAAGGTGGTGGTGCGGATGGACCAGGATATTCGCGTCACGCCCGCATCGGACCTGGCGGCGGTGAAGACGGAGCTAGACCTGCGGGGCGAGCGGGCAGAGGATGCGCTGCGGCTCATCGAGGACTATCTGGATGATGCTTACCTGGCGGGGCTGAGCCGGGTGCGCATCATTCACGGCAAGGGGACCGGCGCGCTACGCAAGGCAGCGCGTGAGCTGCTCGCCAGTCACCCGCTGGTCCAGGCTTTCCGGGCGGGCGACCGCTACGAGGGGGACGAAGGGGTGACAATGGTGGACCTGGTCCGGGGCTAGGCGCGAATTGTGGTATAATGAACGGGCGTGTCCGGCGGGGACACGCCGCGTTTTTTCTTGTGTGCGATTCATGCCCCTATCCCACGTGCGGCCGGCGTGGCGGCCGACTCTCCTGGCTGTGCTGTTGCTGGCGGGTATTGCCCTGGCGACGACATGGTGGCGCGCACAACTGGCGGCAAGCCTGCGCGATTATCGCGCGCCAGGCCCCGCCCTGATCGTGCGCCCTGTCGACGCGCCTAAGGGGGCGGGCGGCGAGGGCAGCGCGGCGCTGACCAGCCCGCCCGTCGCCCAGCAAGTCCTCCTCATCGTCATCAGTGGGCTGCGCGCCGACGCGGCGCGACGTCTGCCGACGCTGGCCGACCTGGCGGGGCGGGGGGCGCGGGGCGAGGTGGCGGCGACGGAGCCAGGCAGCGTGGCGGCCAGCTGGGGGGCGCTACTGACGGGCGCGCCGCCGGAGTGGAGTGGTGGTGCGCTGGTGGATGTGCCCGACGCTGTGCCACGGCCGGTGGCGGCGGAGACCCTGCTGGTGGCGGCGCGAGGGGCGGGGATGCGGGCCGCGCTGTTTGGTAAGGGACCGTGGGCCGGTGTGGTAGATGGCGAGTCGGTGCGGGGAGGCGCGCCTACCACCTACACGGTGGCGGCTGTGGCCGACCAGGTGACGACCCAGGCGGCCCGCGAGGCCTTGAGCCGCGCCGAGGTGGAGCTGGCTGTGGTGGGCTATGGGCATGTTGCCCAGGCAGCGGCGGCCTTCGGGGCGGGCAGCGCGGAGTACGACAAGGCGGCGCAGACGGTGGACAGTCAAGTCCAGGACTTGCTGCGTGGGTTGGACCTGCGCCAGAGCGTGATCATTGTCACGGGCGACCGTGGACTGACCGATGCGCCGGACGGCGGGGACGCGGCGCGTGTGCCGTTCATCATGGTCGGCGCGGCGGTGCGATCCGGCGACTTTGGGCAAATCCCACAGCGCGACATCGCGCCGACGGTGGCGGCGCTGGTGGGCTTGCCGCCGCCCGCGCTGGCGCAGGGTGCGGCGCGGGGCGACATGCTCCAGGAGCCAGATAGGGTGCGCGCTCAGTTGTCGGTGGCCGACGCGCGGCAGAAGCTGGCCGTTGAGCGCGCCCTCGCGGAGGCGTACGGCACCGAGCGCGACCGCCAGGTGAATGCCGACGAGATCGCGGGCCTGCCGGTGGTGCAGACTGCGCTGGCGCTGGGCAACGAGGGGGCGGGGTGGCGGCTGGCCGAACCGACGGTACGCGAGGCGCAACGCCGCCTGGACTCTATCCGCGAGCGGATGGTGGCCGAGAGCGCCGACAGTCGCACGCTGGCGTTTCTGGGGCTGATGGCGGCACTGGCGGTGGTGGCCGCCTGGCGTGTGACGACGGCGCGGGCGCTGATGATCGGCGCGGCGCTGGTGGCTCTGCTAGGGCCGCTGGATGCGCTGAGCGTGGCGCGTCCGACGGCTTTCGCCCTCCCGCTGGCGGTAGCCGTGGCTGTCACCGCCAGCCTCGTCTGGCTCTGGCGAGGCCGCGACCCGCGCGCCATGCGGCTGACCGTGGCCGGCGGCGTGGGGCTGTTGGCGTTGACCCTGGGGGCGTGGGTGACGCCGGCGGCGGACCTGGGGGCGCTGGCACGGGGAGGCGATGCGCTGCGGGGGGTGGTTTGGCCGGCGGCCCTGGCGCTGGCGTGGGGCGGTGCGGCGGCGGTGGCAGTGGTATGGTGGCGAGACGAGGGGGAGGTTGCGCCCCAAGCGGCGTGGCTGGCGGCCCAGTTCTGCCTGGCCCTGGTCGGGTTGCTAGCAGCAGAGCTGGCCTTCTTCTGGTGGCAGGCGGGCATGACTGTGAGCGGCTTCTTGCCACCCCTGGCGTATGTGGTGGGTGCGGCGATGACTCTCACGCGGCTGCAAGCGGTCGCGGTGGGTGGGCTGCTGCTGCCCTGGCTGGCGGCCGCGGCGGCGTTGGCCGGTACGTTGCGCTGGGATGAATTGGGACAGCCGGCGCAGAGTGTTTCATGAAAGTAGGGATGAGGCATGGCGGAGAACAACGGACCAAAGACAAACCTGTACCTGATTCGTCACGGCGAGGCGGTGAGCAACGTAGAGCCTATCATCGGTGGCATGCGCGGTGACAGGGGCCTGACGCCGCTGGGTGTGGCCCAGGCGGAGCGACTGCGCGACCGTCTGGCCGCGACGCGCGAGATTCCTGCCGACGCGCTGATTGCCAGCGACCTGCCCCGCGCGCGGCAGACGGCTGAGATTATCCAGCCGGCGCTGAGGGTGTCGCTTCATCTAGACGAGGCGGTCCAGGAGTTGCGACCCGGCGATGCCGACGGCATGCACCTGGACGAGTTCAGGGTGCGCTACGGTATCCCTGACTTCCGCCGCGACCCGTTCCGCCCGCTGGCTACGAACGGCGAAAACTGGCCTGCCTTCATGCTGCGCGTGGGCGAGGCGCTGGACCGGATCACCCGCGAGAACGAGGGCAAGACCATCGTCGTCGTCAGTCACGGCGGCGTGATTGAAGGCTCGTTCGCCTACTTCATGGGCCTGCCGACGCTGGCCGCGCCGCGTATTGACTTCTTCCCCCACAACACGTCCATTACCCACTGGCAGCGGCGCAAGCGCGCCGATGACAGCTATTATTGGCGGCTGGTGGCGTACAACGATGTGCTGCATCTGCGCGACCTGGGCACGCCGGATATTACCCTGTGGGAGGAGATGGTGGCCCATCCACCCCAGGTGGGGCACGACGAGGCATCCGTCCCCCTGCCCCCCCGCGACGGCAAGAGGTAAGGCGGATGCGAATCGCCATCCTGGGCGCGGGCGGGCAGTTGGGGCGCGCCCTGGGGCGGCGGTTGCCGCACTGGGGCCACGCGCCGTTGATGCTGATGGGGGAGAGGTGGGACATTACTGACCCGCTGGTTGTCGCCCAGTTGGTCGATCTGGCGCCGGGGGGCATCATCAACGCGGCGGCCATGACCAACGTGGATGGCTGCGAGCGCGACCCGGAGAGGGCTTTCCGCGTCAATGGCCTGGGGGCGGAACACGTGGCGCGGGCGGCGGCCGAGTTAGGTGTGCCCCTGGTTCACGCCAGCACGGACTACGTGTTCGATGGCGCGACGGACGCGCCGTACCGCGAGGAGGCGGCGACCAACCCGCTGTCGGTGTACGGGGCGTCGAAGCTGGATGGGGAGCGCCGCGCGCTGGCCGCGTATCCCCAGGCGCAGGTGGCGCGGACGGCGTGGTTGTATGGGTTGGGGGGGCGGCATTTCGTCGGCCGCATTCTGGAGTTGGCCGACGAGCGGGGCGCGTTGAGTGTCGTCACTAACGAGGTGGGCAATCCCACCTTTGCTGACGACCTGGCCGACGCGATGGGGCAGCTTATCACGCGCTCGGTCGGCGGCGTCTTCCACCTGGTGAACGAAGGCTACGCCTCGCGCTACGAGTTGGCGCGGGCTGTGCTGACCGCGTCGGGCCGCGCGAACATTCCTGTGACCCCGGCGGACAGTTTCCCACGCGCGGCGAAGCCGCCCGCGTTCGCCCCGCTGGCGAATACTCGCGCCGCTGCGTTGGGCATCCGGCTGCGCCCGTGGCAGGCGGCGCTGGGGGCGTATCTGGCGATGGTTGAAGAATTGGGCTGATGCGAGCGTTTTCATTGTTGGACCAAGCGACAACCACCCAGCCCCTGGTGTCGGTGATTATTCCCAACTGGAATGGTGTGGCGCATTTGCCGACGTGCCTGGATGCGCTGCGGCGGCAGACGTACGCGCCGATTGAGGTTATCGTCGTCGATAACGCCTCGACGGACGCATCGCGCGCGCTACTGGCGACCGATTACCCCGAAGTGCGCCTGATAGCCCTGACGACGAACCAGGGTTTTGCGGGGGCGGTGAACCGGGGTATCGAGGCGGCGCAGGGTGACATCCTTGCGCTGCTCAACAATGACACGGAGGCTGACCCGGCCTGGATCGCAGAGCTGGTGCGCGCCCTGGACGCCCATCGCGAGGCGGGTTTCGCCG
>CAZJJF010000263.1:0-5863 GCA_964546245.1 uncultured Anaerolineales bacterium | reverse complement strand
CGTCGGTGGTCGGTGGTCGGTGGTCGGTGGTCGGTGGTTGCCCGGCCAGGGCGTCCAGACGAGCCAGCAACTCGGCGTAGCGAGCATCCTCGCGCGCATGGAGCGCGTCCAGGTCGAAGCGCAGCGCCTCCTGGACGGTGTGCAGCTCTTCCATGAACCGCAGCATCTCGCGCAGGGCGTCAGAGATTCTGATCTCCAGGCCATCGCGGCCCTCGACCGCCTCGGTCAGCGCCTGAAGGGCGGCGCTGACGGCGGCATTGAAGCGATTCTGCTGTTCCAGCATCGGGCGGACGTACCACTTGGTGGATACAGAGTTCCAGCTATCCCGCGCGCGGGCAATCTGCGCGCCGACCAGCGGGGCATCGGAGTGGAAGGGCTGCTCGTGCACGGTCTGGGCGACCGCCACCGCTGTCAACGCCGCGCTCAACGCGGCCGCGTTGGGGCGTAACGCCGCCTGCACTTGAGTCGGGTCGCTGACGAGAATAGCGTCCCGTGCCGACAGCAACGCCGCCGAGGGCAACACGAGTCGCTTCCAGTCGTCAGCGTGTGCGCCGGTTTCGGCCAGGCTGTGTAGCGCGGCGAGCATGTCATCGATGGCCCACAGCGCGCCGGGCGACACAGGCGCATCGCCGCGCGTGGCGGCCAGGGCCGGCCACCGCTGCCGCGCGTCGGCGTAGGCGGCCGTCAGTGCGGCCACCTCGTCGGCGGTCTCGGCGGCCTGCCGTAGGTAGGCCGTGCGGCGAGCTTCAGCGCGGGCGAAGTACATCAGCAGATGGTCGATGGAGCCGTGGCGGAGCGCGAAGCGCAGCCGATGGCGGTGATAAAGGTCCAGGTAGCGGCGGCTGCCCTGCCCTAGCGTCGTCGACTCATGGTGAAGGGCAACGGCGGCCGGGGCGTAGACAACTTTCCAGCCCGCCCCACGCGCCCGCAGACAGAAATCGGTCTCCTCGAAGTAGGCAGGGGAGAACAGGTCAGACATGCCGCCGAGCGCGGCCCATGTCGCGCGGCGAACGGCGAACACGGCCCCCGTGACCACATCGACTTGGGCCGGCGTGTCCCAGCGCCCGTCATCCGGCTGGCCGTAGCCGTGATGCTGGGCCAGGTAGAGGGGCCATTCCAGCCAGCCGCCCGCGTGCTGGATGGTCAGCCCGTCGGGATATAGCAGCTTGATGCCAACGACGCCGACCTGGGAATCGGCAAAGGCGTCAGCAATGGCGGCCAGGACGCCCGGTCGCAGTTCGACATCCTGGTTCAAGAGAACGACGATGGGGGCCGTGGTCGCCGCTACCAGCTGGTTGAGGCCGAGGGCCACGCCGACATTGGTGTCATTGCGGAGCAGGGGCACGCGAGGGTAGCGGGCGGCGATCACGTCAGGGGTGGCATCGGCGGAGGCATTATCGACCACCAGCAACTCGTCGGCGGGGGGCATCTGCGCCAAAACAGAGGTCAGGCACGCCTCGACGAAAGCGCGGCCATTGTAGGTCAAGATGCCGACAGCAACGGCGGGATCAGCCATGGGTGGAATGCGCCGCCTCAGCGCCAGGGCTGGGCAGCAATGTCCTCGATGAAACGTTGGTAGGTGGCTATCACGTCAGGCCAGCGATAGGTGGCGCGGGTGAAACGGCGACCCTGGCGACCTAACCCATCCGCCGTGTCGCGGTCCGAGGCCAACAAGTGCAAGGCTTCGACGAACTCCTCGCTGTCGCCGTAGTACAGGCCGCCCCCGGCGCGGCGCACCAACCCGCGCACCACCGGCGAGTGGGCGGTGCAGATCACCGGCCGCCCCAGGCTCCACGCCTCCAGGGTGGTCAACGACATACTCTCGTAGCGCGAAGGGACGATGACCGCCTCGGCGCCAGCGATGGCGTCAACCTTGTCCTCGTCATGGATGAAGCCGGTCGGGACGAGCCAGGGCGCGCTGGGTAGGGGCATCTCGCCGTGGCCGACCAGGGTCAGAACCGCCTCGTCAGGGAAAGCGCGACGGTAAGCATCGAAATAGTCGAGCATCTCGTCGCAACCCTTGTCGGGCACGATGCGCCCCAGATACAGGAAGTAGGGCTTGTCCAGGCCAAAGCGGGCGCGGAAGCGTTCAGGCTGCGGTGTATCGGGGGTATCAACGCCCACGCCGACTACGGCATTGGGTACGTAGCCATTGTCGAAATGGCGCTCCACGAAGCGGCGCTCCTCCTCAGTGTTGTAGAGGATGGCGCGCGGTGAGTGGAACACATTGCGGAAGAGGCTAAGGTAGATGGGGTCCTCGTCGTGGGCCGTCGGAACGAGGATGGACTTATCGGCGACAATGCGCAGACCCATAGCTGTCGGATAGTACAGATAGGTAAAGAAGATAAAAACGTCGCTCTCGTCGCGGTACTGGCGCAAATGATCCAGCAATCCGGGCGCGTAGGGTCCCTGGGCGCGCAGCCACGTCAACTCATCGGCCAGGGTGTGGACGCGCAGGTGTACGCGGTCCCAGAGCTGGGCTAGATTGGCGGCGCGGGGTTGGGCGGTCGGAAAGCGCAGAACCTGTACCCCATTGACGACACTCTCGCCGGGCGGATAGGCGTTGGCCCACGTCGCATAGTCGTGGGCGCAGGTCGTCAGCGCCTGAACCTCGTGGCGCTCGGCCAGTCGTTCGGCCACCTGGCGCGCGTGGCGCTCGGCTCCTCCCAGAACGTCCGGCCCATAGCGTTGGGCGATAATGGAGACACGCATAGGGCTATTTTACCGCGACGCTCGCCGTTCGCCAAGCATGGCTGCGCGCGCCGCTGGGGGTGCGGTGGCTACCTGGTCCAGGGCGAGACGCCATTGGCCTGCCACTCGCGGCGGGGCAAAGTCCGCCAGCCGCGCCCGCTGCCCGGCGATGATGGCCTCCCGCGTGGCGCGGTCAGTGGCGAGCAGATGCAGGGCTTCGGCTAAGAGGGGATAGTCGAAGGCGCGGTACACGACCCCCGACGCGCCCAGCGTCTCGGGCACGGCGGCTGCCGCGTAGGCCAAAATGGGCACGCCAAAGCGCATGCTCTCCAGGAGGGGCACGCAGAAGCCTTCGTGGCGACTCGCCGACAGGAAGACGTGGGCGGTTTCGTAGTAGGCCCTCAGGTCGGCAAGAGGCACGCGGTCCGTGAAGGTTACCGCGTCCCCCAGGCCCAGTCGCTCCACCAGCCTGTCGAGGACTGCGCTATAACGGGGCAGGACGCGCGAACCTACCAGGGCTAGCCGGGCGTCGGGTTGAATCGCACGGCGATACGCCGCGAAAATCTTGATCACATCCTCGAAAGCCTTGTTGGGCACGACGCGGCCCACGAACAGGACATTCACCCGCCCATCGGACAGCCGCCCGGCGAGGCGCGGGTTGGGCGGCGTGGCGTCCCAGGCTGCCAGGTTCAGGAGGATGGGCAGGGCGACGACCCGGTGGGCATCGAAGCCAGCCGCCAGCAGCTCGCGGCGGTTGGTCTCGGAGACGCCGACGGCAAGGTCGGCGTCGCCCAGCTGCGGCAGTGCGTCGCGCCCCAGGCGGCAGATGGCCGCCAGGTCGGCATCGTAGGCGGTGAGATACTCGGCGGGCGTGATGTTGTGGTACACCAGCAGCCGGCGGTTGCGTGACCGCTGGTAGAGCTGCGTGTTGGGCGAGTAGGCTGAATAGTGGTAGATCAGGATGTCATCGGATCGCTCGATGGCGGGCAGGTAAGCCGCATCAGGCTGGGCCAACGCTTGCAGGCGCGGCTCCACCCGCTCGGCGTAGATACGGCTCGTATAGCCCCAATCGCGTAGCGCGGCGTCCAGGGCGAGGACGTGATTCGTGATAGCGTCGCCATACGCCAACGACGACGCTATCTGATGCGCCGTCGTCATGGGCGGGCATGGGGATCCGCTGGCCCCGCGTCGGAGTGTCTCTCGGCACGCAGCCGCTGCACGTCGTGGCGCAGCGCCTCAATCTCGGCGGCCTGCTGTCGCGTGAGGGCTTCCAACTCGCGGATATGCTCGGCAACGCGGCTCTGCTCCGCTTCGACATCGCGGAAGGCGCGGACGACCGTCAGGTTGAAGGCAGTGATTTGCTGGAGCAGGGGTCGCACGTACCACCTGGTCGACATCCAGTTCCAGGCATCGCGCACCTTGACGATAAGCGGCCCAATCAGGGGCGTATTAGACGTGAAGGGCTGCTCGCGAATCATCCACTGGGCATTGAGGTCTCGCAGGGCCGGCAGTATTTCCTGGTCGAGGGGTGTCGCGATGGGGGCAGGGGCGGCCAGGCTGGCGTCGATCTCGGCGGCCGGTGTAGCGCCCGCCTCAGCGAAAACCAGCCGAGTCGTAGCGTCCAGGTCGGGGGCGGGGTCGGCCAGGTTGCGCCGCTGGGTGGCGCGGTCGCGAATCAGCGCCATCAAGGTATCGACATCGACGGTCTCATCCCGGATCTCGATCACCTCAACCGGGCGGCTGCTCATGGCGCATCCTCGCCCAGCGAGAGGGCCACCGCCTCGGCCACGGTTGCGCTCCAGCGCCCACCCAGGGTGACGAGGCCGTAGTGTTCGCTATGGCCGGGACGGACTCGGAAGCGATACATCTGGTCGTGGTGATCGTAGGCGCCTGTCTCCCACTGATCATAGATGGCTGCCGTCAACACGTACTGACCCGCCAGCAGCGGCAGGGCGTCCACCACGTAGTCGACGTAGCCGACGCCGTGAATGTGCGGGATGTCGAAGCCGGCGTAGACGGTGTTCGGTCCCGATACGTGCGCGCCCTCCTCGTGATGGATGGCGAGGCCGAACATGGGATGCTCGATAATCTGGTGCGCGTCGAAGTGAATGCGCACGTGGAAGGCGGCACCGGTATCGAAGGCATCGCAAGGCCGACCCTCGGCATCGAGACACGTTACGCCCGTGATCTGCACCTCGCGCGTTCCCCATCGCGTGGCAGGCGCGACCTCCGCCTGATCGGGGGCGGCGGGCGGCGGCGCGGGGATAGGGGCGGCCACCTCTACCACCCTACCGCTCTCGGCCTCTTCCTCGGCGCGGTCGGCAAGCTGCTGCGCGGCGACCCTGTCCAGGTAGGCGGCGATGACCTGGGCGGGCGGGCCTTCGGCGCGCACCTGGCTACGGTCGATCCACAGGGCGCGGTTGCACAGCTTGCGGACCGAGTCCAGGTCGTGGCTGACGAACAGGATGGTGACGCCGCGCTTCTTGAGATCGACGATGCGGTTGAGGCACTTGGCCTGGAAGGCGCTATCGCCCACCGCCAGCACCTCGTCCACCAACAAAATATCCGGCTTAGAATGGATGGCGACGGCGAACCCCAGCCGCATGTACATGCCCGACGAGTAGTGCTTGACAGGCATGTCGATGAAGGCCTCCATCTCGGCAAAGCGAACGATAGCGGGGAAGAGGCGATCAACCTCGCGGCGATCCAGGCCCAGGATGGAGCCGTTCAGGTATACATTCTCCCGCCCCGTCAGGTCCGGGTGGAACCCTGCGCCCAGCTCCAGCAAGCCAGAGATGCGTCCGTTGACGATGACTGCGCCCTCGGTGGGCGACAGAATCCCACTGACCAGCTTCAACAGGCTGCTCTTGCCCGCGCCGTTGGAGCCGATGAAGGCCACCGCTTCGCCGCGCCCGATGCGGAAGCTCACGTCACGCAGCGCCCACATCTCTTCGTGGCGCTCGGTGCGGCGGAACATGCCGACCATCCACTCCTGGAACGAGCGCGGGCGGTCGTGGTACAGGGTGAAGCGCTTGGAGACGTGGTCGAACTCGACCGCGACATCCTGGCCCACCGCGCCGTTCGGCGACGCCTGGGCCGCCATCAAACATCCTCGCCAAAGGTGGGGGCCAGCCGGTTGAAGAACAGGTAGCCGACGACCAGGATGATGGCC
>CAZJJF010000262.1:0-5891 GCA_964546245.1 uncultured Anaerolineales bacterium | reverse complement strand
CGCGCCTGCCAGGTCGGTCGGCCCGCGTCGTTCCTGGTGGGGGGCCTCTTGAATCTGGCGCAGCAGCTGCAACAGGGCCGGCCGGCCCGCGCCTGGCGGCACGATACCCAGCGGCCGGTCGGCGAATAGCACCGCCCCGACACGGTTGCCGTTGCGGCCCAGCAACCGCCCAGCGATGGCGGCAAACTCGACGGCCCGGTTGCGCTTGGTGCTGTTGACCGTGCCCCAGTCCACCGAGCTGCTCACATCCGCGATCAGCCAGGCGTCCAGGGCGCGCTCCACGAAGGCCTCGCGGACGTAGACGCGCTCGCTGCGGGCCGTCACGCTCCAGTCGATGAAGCGCGGGTCGTCACCCGGCTGATACTCCCGAATCTCGGACAATTCCATACCGGGGCCGCGCACCAGGGAGCGCTCCTCGCCGCCCAGATAGCGCGCCAGGGGGCGCAGGATAGTCCACTCCAGGCGGCGCAGCACGGCATCTGGGGTGTGACCGGCCGTCGGTCGGTCCGTCACGCGGATGTGGGCGGGCGCAGCATCCGGCGCGCGGCCCGCCGGCCGCTGTCGGAACCTATCCCACATGCTTGTCCCCCAGGTCGATGCGCGGCGGCTGGAAGCGCTGCAACACAGCGCCGACGATGCTGTCGGCGGTGACACCGTTGGCGATGCCGTCATACGTCAGCACGATGCGATGGCGCATGACATCGGGGGCCAGGTCGGCCACGTCGTAGGGCAGCACGTAGGAACGCTGGCGGATGAAGGCCAGGGCGCGGGCAGCGGTGATGAGGTTGATGGAGGCGCGCGGGCTGGCGCCGAAGGCGACGGCGGGCGCCCAGCCCTCGAGGCCGCTCTCGCGCAGCTTGCGGGTGGCGTTGACCAGGGTCGCGGCGTAGGCCGTCACGTGGGGATCGACGTAGATGCGGTCAACGATCTGCTGGAGGCCGAGCAACTGCTGCGGCGTGATCAGGGTGCGCAGGTTGATAGCCGGGCCGGTGATGCGATCCACGACGACAATCTCATCCTCATAGGTAGGGTAGTCTACCAATACCTTGAACATGAAGCGGTCGAGCTGCGCCTCGGGCAGGGGATAGGTTCCGTCGGACTCGATGGGGTTCTGGGTCGCCATGACCAGGAACGGGTTGGGGACCTGGTAGGTCTGCTTGCCGATGGTGACCTGGCGCTCCTGCATGACTTCCAGCAGCGCGCTCTGCACCTTGGCCGGGGCGCGGTTGATCTCGTCGGCCAGCAGCAGGTTGACGAACACCGGGCCAAGCTCGGTATTGAACTCGCCCGTCTTGCCATTGAAGATGCGCGTGCCGACCAGGTCGGCCGGAACGAGGTCAGGCGTAAACTGGACGCGGCCGAACGTGCCGCCGATGACCAGGGCCAGGGACTTGACGGTGGCGGTCTTGGCGAGGCCCGGCACACCTTCCAGCAGAACGTGGCCGCGCGACAACAGGGCGACCAGTAGCCGCTCCAGGACAAGGTCCTGGCCGACGATGAGTCGCTTCATCTCGAACAGAATCTGCTCGACGACGGCGGGCGACAGAGCGCCTGGCGGTGGCGGCGCGGTCGGGGCGGTGGCAGCGGTGGCGGTGGTGGTGGCGGGCCGGGTCTGGCCCTGGCTGATGACGTCGGTCATAGGTGCGTGACTCCTCCAGAAAAAGGTACAGTGCTAAAGTATTCTACACGATTTCGCTGAGAGCAAGGTGAAACCGGGCTAAGAGTGTTCTCATACGGCGACCGAGGACGAAGGACCAAAGACCAAGCCGGAATCTTCCGTAAACTGTGAGCCATTGGTCATTCGTCCTTGATCCTGAAACGCAGAGACGCGAAGGGCAGAACCACTGCGAGTCCCTTCGCGTCTTTGCGCCTTGGCGTTCGTCAGCTATCGGGGATTCACCATCGGCTCAGCCGCCGCCGAGGGGCGAGATGCCCTGCATCCACTTGGCAACGTCGAAATAGGACACGACAGCCATGAGCAGCAGCAGCGAGATCATGCCCACCGCGTGGACCAGCGCCTCGCGCTCCGGCGGGATGCGCTTGCCGCGCAGCCATTCGGCGACGACGAACACCAGGCGGCCGCCGTCGAGGGCGGGGATGGGCAGCAGGTTCAGCGTACCCAACGAAATGGAGATAGCCGCCGCCAGGTAGAGCAGCTTGTCGATGCCCTCGCGGGCGATCTCACCGGTCATCCGAGCGATACCGATGGGGCCGGTCAGGCCGCCACCTTCAGGCATCGGCGCGGCGGTGAACAGGCCAAAGATCGCGCTCGCCAGGAAGGTGATGAGACCGACGACGCCGGCGATGGTCTCCTGCGCGCCCTTGAGGACGGCCTCGAGGGGGCCATAGCGCTCGACGACCTGCTCGACCCGCTCAGGGGCCATGTAGATGCCGATCTTAACCGGGCCCGATGTGCGTGGCGTGATGTCCAGGGTGACGGGCTGGCCGTCGCGATCGACGACAATGGGAATCGTCAGACCCGCCGCCGCGCCAATCGCCGCCAGTAGGTCCGGCTCGCGGCTGATAGGCTTACCGTCGACGGCGGTGATGAAGTCGCCCTGTTGCAGGCCGGCGGCCTCGGCGGGCGAGTCGGCCATGACCTGCTGGACCATCACCCGGCCGGCGGCCTGGGGCGTGGAGATGCCGACCATGTAGACGAGGGTGAACAGCACAAACGCCGCGAACAGGTTCATGGCCGGCCCGGCGATGAGAACGAAGGCCCGCTGCCAGGGCTGCTTGCTGTACAGGCTGCCCTCGGTCTCGAAGTTGCCTTCCTCACCGGCCATGCGCACGAAGCCGCCCAGGGGCAGCCAGTTGATGGTGTACTTGACGCCATCCTTCTCGAAGAGGGTCTTGGCGCGCGGGGGAATACCGAAGCCGAACTCCTCGACCTTGACGCCCATGCGGCGAGCGGCCAGGAAGTGACCCAACTCATGGATGAACACGAGCATCCCCAGCACGGGGATGAACGCCAGCCAGTATATCCAACTCATCCCTGCCAACATCTGCAACATAGTCTCTTCCCTGTGGGTTCTACTAACGCCAAATGTGCCGGAGATTATAGGATGCCGCGCCGAATTGACCAAACCGGCGAGCCATACCCTCTTAGACGCACAACGTGTGCCGTGGATTACGCGCTTACCCCCGGGCTTTGGTCCCCTAGTTCGCCCGTGGGTCGCCCTTGCCGACCAGGAAGATGTCACCCCAGGGCTGGTAGACGCTGCGGAAGGTGTCGCGGCGCTCCGGCTGGCCCGGCTCGCGCACGATGCGCGTGGCGACGACGTCGGCGCCGGGGTGCGCCCAGTCCACCTGCTTCACCTCGCCCGCCTTCATTTTCGCATCTACCTGATAGCGGGCCGGCTTGGCGGGCGTCTCCTTCAGGATACGCGGCCCTTCGAGGACGACCTCGCGGTTGGGCTTCGTCCCGTAGAAGACAAACGACAGCGTGGAAGTGGCCGCGTTGAACTCGGTACGCATGACGAGCCAGGTAGGCTGGTCGTTCTTGAACTTGAAGTCCACCCACGGGGTGAAGACCGTCGCGTCCAGGCCGGGGCCGATGCCCTCCTCATAGTAGCTGACGCGGTAGGCGTGGGCGGTGCGTTCGACGATGGGGTAGCCGCCGTAAAACGCGGCGCGGAACGCCGTCGTGGACACCTGGCACACGCCGCCGCCGTAGTCGGTCTCGGTCCTGTCGCCGACGATGATGAGCGCCTCCACGTAGCCCTCGGCAGCCGTCACGTCGCCCAGATGCTCAGCAAAGGAGAACGTGCCGCCCGGCGGCACCATCACGTCCTGGAACTTGGAGGCCGCCACCTTGATATTCTGGATACGCTCCGGCGGCGATCCCTTGAACTGGGTTGTGCCGCGCACCACCACTTCCTTGACGCCCATCGCATCCAGGTTATTGGAGTCGATACTGGGCTGCTGCTCCTCCACGACCGCCGCTACGCTGCGCTCCGTCGCCATCAGCGCGTCGTTAACCTGCTTGAGCGTCTCCTCGACATTCATCGTGTAGCCGACGACGCTCGGCGACTGCGCGATCATGCGCTGGCCGTCGAAGCGTACTTTGGCGTCCACCATCTCACGGTCGATCTGAGGGGCAATGCTAGCCACGAAGGGTGGCGTCAGGTCCTCGCGCACCCTGGGCGTCACGCGCGGCTTGCCGCCGGGGCCGGCTTCCTGATAGAAGACGATGGCCTGCGCGATTCGCTCCTTGGGCAATGTCCACTTCTTATCCTGGAACGTCACCGTGATGGGGCCGCTGATGAGACGCTCCGTAGTCGCCTTCGCCGCGCTCACGTCGGTGATCAGGGGCGGCGTCGCCATAATCGGCACGGCGATGGGGTCGCCGCTGAAGCGCAGGATACGATCCTCCACCTGGCGCAGCACTTCGGCCTGATCGACCTCCCAGCCCTCCTGGCCCGCCTCGGCCACCACCTGACCGTCGCGGATGCTGAGGGCGGTATTGCGGGCGGGACGATCGACTTCCCGCGCGATACCGGCCACGAACTGGGCGGCCGCCTGGCGGTTCAGCTCGCTACGCAGGGGAATCTCGACGCCGTAGCGGGCGAGGGCCAACTGCGCCAGCAAATCCTGCTTGAGCTTGCCGCTGCGGCCCAGCGAGTACGCCTCGTCGGCCAGCGTGTCGGCGGGCAGAAGACCGCCCAGTTGGGCCGGTGACGCCTGCCATGTCCTACCCTGGTAGGTGAAGTTAATGGGCGCGGCGTCGAAGTAGGGAACCTGGCCGCGAATCACCGC
Organism: uncultured Anaerolineales bacterium; assembly: GCA_964546245.1. GTDB lineage: Bacteria > Chloroflexota > Anaerolineae > Epilineales > JAHCIE01 > JAHCIE01. Next base: position 1,133 of record CAZJJF010000262.1, on the reverse strand, counting down.
CGCCGCCTGCTCGCGGGTCAGCCCGCCCAGGTCCATGCCTGCCGCGCGGACGCCCATGTGGATGCGGTCGCCGTACACGTACTGGTGCACGCCGATGCCCGCCGCCACCGCGCCGACAACGCCGATGACGAGCATGAACATCAGGATAAGGAGAATCTTGAGGGCGCGGACCGCGCCACTGGAGGCGGGGGACGGTTGGACTGTCGACATGCGCTTACCCTTCATCAATCGCCAAACAAAAGAGACGCCGATACCCATTATTGTACAGTGAAACTCGCGTCTCCGCAAGTGGCTGTGTCGTGCTGCTCGGTGTTGCTCTGTATTGGCAGGAGCAGGCGACCCCACTCTGCTGCCACGGGCTACGCTCTATAGGACGCACCACGCGGCGAAATGTTCCGTATCTTTTGACTTATACCCCGCTTTCATCTACGATAGACAGGCCCGCGCTGGATGATGGATGGGAGGTTTCCCTGCATGGCGAACGTTGAATTGGGTGACGTGCGCGTCGGAGGGCAGGCGCGGCCAAAGACGTTTTTGCGGCCACGGGGCTATTGGCGCAACACAGCCCTGGCCTACCTGATGATTCTACCGGCGGCGCTGATTCTGCTCACCTTCAACATCGGCCCCGTCTTCTACGCCTTCTGGATGAGTCTCCACCGCTACGGTCTGCGCCTGACCGGCCCCTTCGTCGGTTTGGAGAACTACCAGCGCATTCTGACCGACGACCGCTTCTGGACCTCGCTCCACGTTACCTTCAGCTATGCCTTCTTCACCGTCCCCATCACCCTGGCCCTCGGCCTGTTCGTCGCCTACCTGCTCTTCCAGAAGATTCGCCTCCTCTCTGCCTACCGCACCGTCTTCTTCCTACCCTACATCACGTCCCTCGTCGCCGCCGCCACGGTCTGGGCCGCCCTGTTCAACCCCCAGTCTGGCGTCGCCAACAAGGTTCTCGGCTGGTTTGGCATCCCGCCTCAGAACTGGCTGCTGGAGCCCAATGGTATCTTCCAACTCATCGCCCGCAGCGTCGGCGTGGCGCTGCCGGAGTGGGCAGCCGGGCCGAGCCTGGCCCTGGTCACCATCATGCTGTTCGTCATCTGGCAGCGCCTGGGCTACGACGTAGTCATCTTCCTGGC
>CAZJJF010000261.1:0-5904 GCA_964546245.1 uncultured Anaerolineales bacterium | reverse complement strand
GCAGCCCTGAACCAATTGGGGACAGAAGAGCCGTGGGAATTCAACGAGTGGTGCCACGGCACGACCGGTCGGCCCATGGGTTACCCACACCAAGCCTGGTCGGCTGGCATGTACGTCTACGCCTACCACTGCGTGCGCGAAGGCATGGCGCCAGTGTTTGGCAACGCTGAGTGGAGGAGATGACAGTGGCTGAGATCCTCGAATTCACGCTTGACAAGTTCACATTCCGCGTGCCCAGCGATCGCCTCTACACCTCGGATGGTGTGTGGGCCATGGAGGACAACGGTCAGATTCGGGTTGGCCTCTCTGACTTTCTCCAACAGCGTAGCGGCGACGTGGCCTTCGTCGACATGCAGCGGGTGGGCGATGTCATCCGACGGGGAGATGAGCTGGTCTCCATCGAGACAATCAAGGTCAATGTCGGCCTATCCTCGCCCGTGACAGGCACGATCGTCGACACGAACCCGAACCTCCAGGATACGCCGGAGGTCATCAACACCGACCCATACAGGGACGGGTGGTTGGCCTTGATCGAGGCAAGTGACTGGGATGGGGATCGAGCCGCCCTGCTTTCCCCGGCGGCGTACTTCGACATCATGAAGGCCCAGGCTGAAGCGGAGGCGAAAGAGCTATGAGTGACGAACAACGCCGTGTTATCATTGTGCCGTGCAGCGGCATCGGCAAGACCTACGGGACGGTCAGCCGCGAGGCGGCCTACGAGGTGGTTGAGGACCTACGGCCTGACGCGACGCGCCTGGTCGCCCTGGCCGAGCTGGTGTTGGGAGATGACGAAGCACGAGCGGCGGTCGCCGCATGCTCCGCGATCACCATCGATGGTTGCAAGCTCGCTTGTGCGACGAAGATGGTTCAGGAGAGCGGTGGGGTAGTTGCCCACGAGATTGCAGTCCTGGATGTATGGAAACGCCATCGGCAGTTCAAGCCCCAGGGCATCGCTCAGCTCAACGAGGGCGGACAGCAGTTGGCCCATGCCCTCGCTGTCGAGATTGCCGACATGGTCGACTCGCTCGCTGAGGCGCAGAAGGAGGAAACCAGCGATGCCTGAGCTACCTAAGAAGAAGGTGGGCATTGTCGCCTGCTCGGGTGAGGAGATGGCCCAGGGGACGGTGACGCGGCTGGCGGCCCTCAAGGTGCTGGAGACGCTGCGCCCCAGCGAGACGGTCACCATTTGCCTGCCCCTGTTCCTGGCCGGCGGGCAAGGCGACCGCGCCTTCGCCAGGTTCTACCCCACCATCGCCATCGACGGCTGCGACAAGCGCTGCGCCGCCCGCGCCACGGAGATGTTCTCGGGCAAGCCCGCAGCCAGTATTGTCGTCGATGAGGTGCTAGCCGAGAACGGTGCCGAGGCGCCCCAAGGTAGGCGGCGCCTCGACGCAGCGGGGATCCACGCCGTCGACCTGACAGCCGATCGCGTCGCCGCTCAAGTAGATGAGTTGCTCGGGAAGCGTTGGAGCCGAACCCAGGGCGCGCTCGTTGCGGAATCGGAGGCCGAAAGCGTGCCGACAGGCGCGGGGGAGGCCCGCTGCTCATGCGCCAGCGCTATCCCGAGCCAGAAGCTGCTAGTGGGCGGCCGGGTCGTCAAGGTACTAGGCCTTCCCCTGATCTTTGAACAGTTCAAGCAGGACGGCCGCACGCCCGATGCGGTGACCATCAGCGAGATGCTGGAGACCGTCAGAGTCTACAACCCGGTGGACGACGAGGACGGCTATCGGGCCGCCTTGCTGGCCGCGTATGCCGTCTACTGGGCTGCCTAGGAGATCCGATGGCCCCTGAAACGCCAACCTTCAGCGCTCGGTCCGCCTTGCATACAGCTATGAGTCTCAAAAAGTGCCGGCAGTGTGGGTGCATGGCCGAAACCCTAGCCGCACTGCGTGAGGCGCCACAGTCTGATGACCTAACGCCCTGGCCCACGTGGACCAAAGATCTTGAGTCATGGTCTGCTCTGATGGAGCCTGTTCGGTATAGCTGCCTGGGTTGCACCCCATGCTATCCGGCTGACGCGCAGAACGCGCTGGAGCCTGTTCTCGCCGTTGACATCCCCGCCTTGCCCTGTGATGTCGAGGTCGAAGAAACACAGTGGCCGCCTGTGGTTGGCGAGTACTTCGTGCTGGATAAGGACGCTGCAGTAGCTGTGTCCACGACAGCCAGTCCGGATCTGGCAGTTGCGTTAGCCAAGAGGCGACCGACCGGGCTTGCCATCGTCGGCAAGACGGAAAGTGAGAATATCGGGGTGGACAAAGTCGTCAAGAACATCATCTCCAACTCGGCCATCCGGTACCTAATCGTGACAGGTGAGGAGGCGACAGGGCACGCCAGCGGCCGCACTCTGCTGGCGCTCAAGGCTAATGGCGTGTCGGGTGACCGGGTGAAAGGCTCGCCCGGCAAAAAGCCGGTCCTCCGCAACGTCACGCTCACGGAGGTAGAGGCATTCCGCGCTCAGGTCGAGGTGGTCGACTTGCTCGGCGTGACTGATGTCGACGTCATATCCGCCCGTGTGGCTGTCCTTGCAGCGGAGCTCACCCGCCATTGCTGCTCGGCGGACTGCGGCTGCGCTGGTTCGCCGATACCAGGGGTCGAGGTAGTGACAGCGCCTGTTATCACGGCTGCGGAGCCAGCCGACACAATCCCGCTGGATCCGGCGGGTTACTTCGTGGTGCTTCCGCTACGAGAGCGGGGCATCATTAGCGTCGAGCATTACGCATATGACCACCGCCTGCTACGAACAATTGAGGGGTTCAGCGCGCGGGCCATCTACCTCACGGTCATCAAGGAAGGCTGGATTAGCACTCACAGCCATGCTGCTTACCTGGGTAGAGAACTGACCAAAGCCGAGTTTGCCCTGGGGCACGGCCTCGCGTATGTGCAGGACGGCGCATGAAGGAGTGTATATGAGTCGAATCGCCACTTATCACACAACCGTCAAATGGACCGGTGAGCATTGGGGCCACATCGAACTGGGGAATGGTCCGGAAATGCCTTTCTCGGCGCCGGCCGACGCCCACGGTCACGCTGGCGTACTCACGCCCGAAGATGCGTTTGTAGCCGCTGTCAACACGTGCATTATGATGATGTTTCTCTGGGCGTGTGAGCGATTTAAGCTCGGCCTGGTTACCTACTCGTGTCGCGCCGAGGGCACAAAGCTGATCGAGTTGGACCGCACTGAGACGTTTACTCATGTGCGCTTGTGGCCCTATATCGTCGTCGACCCAGGGGCCGAAACCGACACTGCCGTGGAGGCGCGTATCGCGCGCGCGCTCCAGGCGGCGCGCAAGTATAGCCTGGTTGCCAACTCCATCAAATCCGAGCTTGTCATTGAACCTCGCGTCGAACTGACGCGACAAACCCTTTCTGTACACTCTTAAGGAGGCTCTCATGGTTACTCTCAAAGTGCTTGGCCCGGGCTGCGCCAATTGCCAGAAGGTGGAAGCTGTCGCCCGCCAGGCGGTGACGGAGCTCGGCGTTGACGCTCAGATCGAGCATGTGACGGAACGCGCTGACATCATGCAGTATCGGATCCTGGCCACACCAGGCCTTGTCGTCAACGAGAAGGTCGTGTCGGCCGGACGTATCCCCAATGTCAGCGAGGTCAAGGGCTGGATCACCAGCGCCTCGTAGCGAGGCTAGATACTGCATCAAGAGCAGGGGAGGCCGTCGTGCAAGACATGCGTACGCAACGAGTTCTGCTCGTCGGCGCGGGCAATATTGGGCGCATCCTGCTGGCCCGACTGCCAACAATTGGAATCCCCAACAACCAGATCGTCGTGTGCGACGTGGACTCGTCACGTGCCCAGGCTCTGGCGGAGCCTGCTGGTTCACTCTGGATCCCCTCTCCGACGCGGGCTCATGGAACGCGGATGTCGTCCTTGTCGCCGTGCCGCCGAAGGTGACTCGCAAGACTGTCCGCGCCTTGACTCCGCATCTGCGAGCCGGACAGATTGTGGTGTCCTTCGCGGCCGGCGTTCCACTGGCACGTCTCGAAGGTGTGGTTCCGTGGGGAGTCTCCGTGATTCGGGTGATGCCGAGCGCACCCTCACTCGCCGGTCAGGGACTCAACCCTGCCGCTTTCTGCCCAACGGTGACACAAAAGCGCGAGGCACCGTCGAGACAATCTTGGGCGCGCTAGCGGCGGGGGCGCGTTCTTGTTGGGTTTCCTGTTCGCGCTGGCGTTCTGTCCTTACAGCGCGGCCCTCTTCTTCGGTATCTTAATTCCAATGGCTGTCGCCAGCGAGGGTGGGCTTGTGCTGCCCCTGGCCTTTGGTCTTGGGACCAGTATGCCGGTACTGCTCTTGGGTGTCCCCCTTGTCCTGGGATTGGAGCGCGCAGCCGGCGGCCTGAACATGCTGGACTGCACCGAGGCCGTCGTGCGCAAGTGGGCCGCGTGGACCTTCATTGGGGCTGGTGTGTTCAGTCTGGCTCGTTTCGCTCAAGGGCTGTGGGGATAGACGCCGGCGGCACATTGGATCGCCCATTGTTGCCGTCATCGAGTAACTGCATCTGAGCCTTGGGCCGCCGAGACCACCAATTCACTGCGACGGCCTCCGCGGCATCGTCTTCTACCCCTGACTGGCCAATGTCTCCACTTTCCTGCGAATCGCCGGCACGTTGAGCTTGCCACCCTGGCTGAAGACCTCGTCGTTTATGATGACCAGAGGTAGCTGTGCACCCGCCGGAAGAGCCGGGCCGGCCGGGTCGAAGAGGTCGAAGTACTTTACCTTCACACCCGAGCCGCAGGAATGACGCAGCTGCTCAGCAGCCCATGTCGCAAGCTCTCGCCACGTATCCTTAACGCCGTCGGCGCATGCCACTGGCGCACCAACAATCTGAACGAGAACAGGTACAGTCATTCGCCCCCTCAACTCCCCGACGACACAGCATGCGGAGTTAGTGTCTCTGCCACACCTGGGCTCTCGCATGAGGTCGCCAGCGGACGTACGATGGACGCTGCCAGCGACAGTTGCATCTGACACGGCCCGATCCGCTTCTACCCCACCATCAGCATGTCTGACTCCGCTTCGACTGGCCCGTAGACGTGTTCACCTAAGCGCCGCAGTACGTCTAGGCCTGCGACCTCATAGGGCAAGAGGGGGATCTGGACTAGTGGAACAGGGAAGCGTTCCGCGATCTCCTCTATGTACCTCTGCTGCATGGCACGACGGGCGCGACTGAAGGGGGTTGTCGCCTGGTCGGCGGGAATCACCTGATTGGCCACCACCAGGCCGGGATGAATGCCGACTGAACGCAGTTCTTCACTCGCTCGGTACGCTTCAACAATCGGGGTGGCCTCCGGATACATGACGAAGGCGAAGGTGCTAAGTTCCGGGTTCCCCATTGTTTCAATGACGCGCCCGAACCGTTGCTTGGCTACATCGTCAGCAGCGGTCGTGTCGACCGAGGCGAAGACTTTGACGTCGAGTTGCTTGCTCCAATCAATCGGCAGTTCAAGGAGGCGCAGGGTGTGGCCTGTTGGCGCGGTATCGAAGACAATCGCCTGCCACTGATCCTGAGAAGCATAATCGATGAAACGGTCGAAGGCCGCCAGTTCCTCGGTACAGGGTGAGTCCAACTCCTCGGCCATTGCCTGAATGGCTGGCTCTGACCGCCCTCGCTGACGGGCATCGTCCAGGATTCGAGCCTTATAGGTGTCTGCCGCTGCTTTCGGATCAATCTTGGCCGCCCACAGGTTGGGCGCTCCCATCACCGGCTCAGCGTCGTCGCCCACCGGTACGCCAAGCACGTCGCCAAGGTGGGCAGCCGGGTCCGTGGTCAGCAACAGTGTCTTGTAGCCCTGCCGCGCCAGCCACACGGCCGTCACGCAGGAGGCCACCGTTTTCCCTACGCCGCCCTTGCCGGCGAAGAATAGGGTACGGCTGTGGCCATTGGGAAGAA
>CAZJJF010000260.1:0-5915 GCA_964546245.1 uncultured Anaerolineales bacterium | reverse complement strand
CCGCCGTGCTGTTCGTAGTCAGCTACAGCCGCGTCAACGTCGTCAAGCACGGCCTGTCGGGCGCAACCTACCGTAGCAACGTCGACCGCCCCCTGGACAACGAGCGGCTCCTGCGCGACAACGGCGATCTCATCTACATCCTGAAGCTGCAAGGCTTTCTGTTTTTTGGCACAGCCAACAGCCTGCTCACGGACATTCGCGCCCGCCTGGATGACCCTGCCCGCCGGCCGCCGCGCTACGTCGTCCTCGACTTTCAATTGGTGACCGGCGTCGACTCGTCGGCTGTCCTTAGTTTCACGCGGCTGCGACAGGTCACGTCAGGGCGCAGCATCACCCTCATCTTCACCGGTCTGTCGGCCGCCGTGCAGGAGCAACTCGCAGGCGCGGGCTACCCGCTGCACGATGCGCCCGACCAACGTGTTTTCTCCACCCTCGACTACGGTGTCGAGTGGGCCGAGGACGAGATTCTCGCCGCCGAGCACAGTAACGTAGATGTCGCGCTGCCCCTGGTCCAGCAACTCGCGCCCCTGCTGCCGCCTGACACGCCACCCGCGAGTCTGATGGCTTACATGCAGCGTATGGACGTCCAGCCAGGTGAATACCTCGTGCGCCAGGGCGATGCCTCCGACGAGATGTACCTGGTGGAGTCGGGCGAGGTGACCGTGCTACTCGAACATTTGGGTGGCGAGCCGATTCGCCTGCGCACGATGGGCGCCGGGACGCTCGTCGGCGAGCTAGGCTTCTTCCTCAGCACGCCGCGCACTGCCTCGGTGGTCGTGGAGGAGCCAGGAACCATCTATCGCCTGACCAACGCCGCTCTGGCGACCATGAACGAGAGGGAGCCGGAGTTGGCTGCCGCGTTCAATCGGTTGGTCGCGATGATTCTGGCCGACCGGGTCGTCAACGCCAATCACACCATCGAGGCCTTGCTTCAGTAACAGGGGAACGCATGAAGGCCATTCGCATTCACGAGTTTGGCGGGCCGGAGGTACTGACCCTGGATGAGGTCCCCATGCCGCAGCCGGGCCCCGGTCAGGCGCTGGTCCAGATGCGAGGGGCAGGCATCAACCCCTACGAGGCCTACATCCGTCAGGGGCAATACACCTTCATCCCGCCGCGCCCCTTCATCCTCGGCGGCGAGGGGGCGGGTGATGTCACCGCTGTCGGTCCTGGCGTCACTGGCGTTCAGGTGGGTGACGCCGTTTGGGGGTCGTTCAAGGGTAGCCATGCCGAATATGCCCTGGCCGATCCCGCGCTACTCTATCCCAAACCTGCCAACGTCAGCTACCACGAGGCGGCCGGTCTGGCAACAGCGTGGGCGACGGCCGTGCTGGGCCTGGTAACGCTGGCTGACATGCAGCCGGGCGAGACGGTCGTCATCCACGGCGCGAGCGGCGGCGTGGGCAGTGCGGCGGTGCAATTGGCCCACGCCTGGGGCGCGCGGGTCATCGCCACCGTCGGCTCGGATGCGAAGGCGGCCACGGCCCGCGCCCTCGGCGCAGATGAGACCATCAACTACCGCGAGCAAGACCTCGAAGCTGCCCTGAAGGCGGCTGCTCCCGACGGTGCGCAGATTGTGTTCGACGGCGTAGGGGCGCCGGTGTTCGTTCCCAGTGTGCGCGCCCTGGCCTCAGCGGGCCGCTATATCCTGTACGGCGGCTCCGGCGGTCGCACCATCACCTATGAGGCCCCGGAGTTCTACCGCCGTAACCTGACCCTGTATGGCTATAGCGCCGCCTCCCACCCGCGCGCCTCGGCGGCGCGCGCGACTATCCGCGAACGCATCGTGCCGCTGCTGGCGGCGGGGCAGGTGCGTGGCCTCGTTGACCAGGTATTTCCACTGGCCCAGGCCGCCGACGCCTATCGTCGCCTGGCGAGCCGCGAGGCCCAGGGCAAAGTCATTATCGACCCGACCCTCGGCTAGACCGTGCGGTCGTTCGCGCGGTCCGTCAGGGGCTTGCCCAGCAGCACACGCCGTCTCTTTCTGGCGCGTATCATCCGTCTCTTTGGCTACGGTCTTCTGGCGGTTGTGCTGGCTCTCTACCTGGACGCCAGGGACTTCAGCGACATGCAGATCGGTCTGCTGTTGACTCTGACGCTCTTGGGCGACACGCTGGTCTCGCTGGGGTTGACAACGACGGCGGACCGGATTGGGCGAAAGCGGATTCTCATGCTGGGGGCCGCCCTGATGGTCGGCGCGGGCGTGGTCTTCGCCTCGACCGACAACTATATCGTGCTGGTCATCGCCGCAACCCTCGGCGTCATCAGCCCCAGCGGTAACGAGGTGGGGCCATTCCTCTCGGTCGAGCAGGCCTCGCTGTCTCAGCTTACCCCTGCCATCTCACGAACCCAGACCCTGGCCTGGTACAACCTGCTGGGGTCCGTGGCGACGGCCTCCGGCGCTCTGGTAGCCGGGACGTTGTCACAGGCGCTACAGAATGGTGGGTTGCCACCCCTCGCCAGCTATCGCGTGGTGGTGCTCGCCTACGCTTCCATCGGCCTGATCTTGCTGCTCGTCTTCGCCGGCCTGTCGCCTGACATCGAGGCCCCCTCCGCCGAAGACGACCTGACGATCCTCAAGCGTCGTTTCGGGCTGCACCGCTCGCACAGCATCGTCATGCAATTGTCGGCCCTTTTTGCCCTGGATTCCTTCGCGGGCGGCTTCATCCTGCAAAGCATCATAGCCTACTGGTTCTTCTTACGCTTCGACGCCGACCCCGCGCAGCTGGGGGCCATATTCTTCGGCGCGAATCTTCTGGCTGGTGTCTCAGCCCTGGCCGCCGCGCGCATCGCCAGGCGGATCGGGTTGATCAACACCATGGTGTTCACCCATCTGCCATCCAACATTCTCCTGATGCTGGTGCCATTGATGCCGACCTTCCAGTTGGCAGTTCTCACTCTCTTGCTGCGCACCAGCATCTCGCAGATGGACGTACCCACCCGCCAATCGTATACTTTGGCCGTCGTCGCACCGGACGAGCGTTCGGCAGCGGCGGGCATCACAGGCGTAGCGCGGACGACCGGCGCGGCCCTGGCCCCCGTGCTGACCGGCCCGTTGCTGGCGAACCCCGCCTTGATGGGGCTACCTTTCTTTATCGCAGGGGGTCTGAAGATCGTCTATGACCTGGCGCTCTATCGGAGCTTCCGAAAAGTGAAGCCGCCAGAGGAGTTAGCATGAAATGGGTAACTCGTGAGCGGGTGAAGGTGGATCGCGTCGCCTGCCCCTGGCTCATCCGCAAGTTCGTCGACCCGGCGGCGGAGTTCCTGTTCATGCCGCCCGACCAGGTGGCCGTCGTGGCCGAGGCGACCGGCGCCATCCCTTACGATGTCGCCGGGGCCGAGCTTGGGCATCACGAGGGGCGCTGTTCCTTCGAGGCTATCCTTCAGCGGTACAACCTGGTAGAGGACCCGGCGCTCGTCCTGCTGGGGCGCATCGTGAATGGCGCGGATACCGACAACAATCTCTATCATCAGCCCGAAGGGCCGGGGCTGGAAGCCGTCGCCGAAGGCTTCCGCCATCTCGGCTATCCAGACGACCACGCCATCAACGCGGCCGAATGGATTGTCTATGACGCGCTGTATGCGTACTGCCAGCAAATGGTACGCCGAGGCCAGCCCAACGGGCAGTTTCTCTAGCCCCGCGGGATTCCTGCCAACAGAGAATACGATATGCTAGAGAATCCCCGCTCCTCTTTCTGGTTGGGCCTCGGCCTCGGCGCGCTGGGCGGCGCGCTCGTCACCTTCACCCTCTTGTGGTGGACGGGCCTGGCCGGCGCGTGGGGCATCGGTCCCGCGCGCGCCACGCCGCCCCCCAGCGCCGGCCAGCTTACCACCGCGCCCGGCGCCCCCACCAGTATCCCTGCCCCCGGCGCGGTGGCACGCGGCCCCAGCGACATCGTCGTCGGGCTGGGCCAGGACTATCTGACGCGCCAGGTGCGTGAGGCTCTGCCCGCCGACGCCCCCATCGACCACGACCTGCAAATCGCCGTGAGTGAGGGCTCCGAGATTGTCATGGACAGTCGGGTGCGGCTGAACCTCGGCCCGCTGACGCCGTCGCTTCCGGCGCGGGTGCACGTGACCGTTGCGCCGGAGGCCGGGCAGTTGGGCCTGGCGCTGGGCAAGGTGGAAGTCGGTCCCCTGCCTATTCCAGGGCAAATGCTCCCCGATGCGCTGACGGGCATCCTGACCCAAGTCGAGACGCAACTGAACCGGCAGCTATTTGAGTCAAAAGCGTTCCAGGGGATGGCGGTGCAGGCGGTACGCAGCGACAAGGGCCGCCTGTGGGTCGAGTTCGACGACGGGCGCTAGCCGCGCTATGGCCCCGCGAGCGTCACACGCTCGACGGTGTGCAGTCGCCCCAACCAGTCACGCCGAAAGAGACGCATCACCTGCGGGCGGCCTGCCGCGTCGAAGGTTTCGACCTGCTGTACCATGCCCCGCCAGTTGTAACGGCACGTCGCGTAGGCCCGTCGCCGCGACCGCCCGTCATAGAGAGTCACCCGTACCACGCGCCCCAGACGACGGCGGATGACGGCCGTCGAGATCAACCTGTGGCCTGCGTCAAACTGCTGGACGACGCGCGGCTGCCGCGAGCGGTTCTCGACTACGCGGTAGTACGGCTCGCGCACCTCCTCTGGGTCTACATCCGTCGCGCGGTCCCACCACTCGCGCCGGTAGTGTTCACTCACGATCCACCCCCCACGCGCTTCCCAATTGGGCCAACAACTCGCGCAGGTCGTCGGGGAGCGGCGCAGTAAAGGTCACGCGCTCACCGCTAGCGGGCAGGTCGAAAGCCAGACGCCAGGCGTGCAGGAACTGGCGGCCGATCGCGTGGCGCGTCTTGCGGCGGCCGTACAGCCGGTCGCCGACGATGGGATAGCCGATGGACGCCAGGTGGACGCGAATCTGGTGCGTGCGTCCCGTCAGCAGCCGCACCTCCACCAGCGACATGTCAGCCAGCGTCTCCAGCGTGCGGTACTCAGTCTGAGCAGGGCGGCCCGTAATGGCGACCGCCATCTTCTTACGGTCGCGCGAGTCGCGGCCGATGGGCGCGGCGATCAGGCCGCGCGGCGGGCTGACGCGCCCATCGACCAGGGCCAGGTAGAGCTTGTCGACGCTGCGGTCCTTGAACTGGGCCTGCAAAGCCTGGTGGGCCGCGTCGTTCTTGGCCACCAGCAACAGTCCCGACGTGTCCTTGTCCAGGCGGTGGACGATGCCGGGCCGCTGCACGCCCCCAATGCCCGCCAGGTCGGGAACGTGGGCGAGCAGGGCGTTGACGAGCGTGTCATCGGCGTGGCCGCTGGCGGGGTGGACGACCAGGCCGGCCGGCTTGTTTAGCACCAGCAGATCGGCGTCCTGGTACACAATGTCGAGGGAAATGTCGGGCGCGGGCGCGACATCCAGAGGCGCGGGGGGCGGGACGTTCACCACTAACGTCTCACCGCCCGCCACGCGCTGGCTGGGCCTGGCGGCGCGCCCGTCGATGCGGATATCGCCGTTGCGGATGAGGCGCTGGAGGGTCGCCCGCGACAGGTCGGGCAGGGCGTCGGCCAGGAACTTATCGAGCCGCAGGCCTACGGCGTCGGCCGGGACGGTCAGGCGCAGGGAGTCGGCCACCGTCTGGCCCCTACTCGACGCGCTCGGCGTCGGCCCGCGGCAGGCTCGGCGGCTCGGCCGTTAGCTCGGCGGCCGGGGCAGGCTTCGGCTGGAAGTCCTCGCGTAGCAGGTAGAAGGCGAGAATCAGCACACCGACGACGATGGCGCAGTCGGCCACGTTGAAGATGGGCCAGAACTTGAAGTCGAGGAAGTCGACGACTGAGCCGCGCGTCAGGCGGTCGGTCAGGTTGCCCAATGCGCCGCCGAGCTGCAAGCCCAGCGCCACCTGCACGATACGGTGCTCGGTGGGCAGGCGCGGG
>CAZJJF010000259.1:1798-5918 GCA_964546245.1 uncultured Anaerolineales bacterium | reverse complement strand
ACGGCGATGCCGTTCTCGCGGCATAGACGCACAGCGTCCGGCGAGACGCTGGTGATGTTCTTGGCGAGACCTGGCCGCGTGCCCATCATGCAGTGCATCCAGACGTGCTTGATGCCGAGATCGACGCACTGCTGGACAATGTGTTCCGTGACTTTGGGATTGGCAAGAATAAACACGGCATCTGGCTTTTCGGGAATCGACGCCAGGTCGGGGTAGCAGGGGGAACCGTCGTACTCTGTCAGGTGGGGATTGACGGCTGAGACAATATACCCGGCCGCCTTGAGTTTTTGGTACGCCAGGTTGCAGCCAGTCTCGCGTTTGTCGGATACTCCGACTATGGCGATGCGCTGCTGAGCCAGAAATTCCTTCACGAGCGTGTCTACCTCGGACATAGAACCTCCCTGTGGCCTGGGCGCGGGTTGCGACTCAGCCCGCTGTGGAATCCCAGGCCGCGTCTATGCCCATTATGACACACTCGCTGCGTCGCAGCGTAGAGGTTCCTCCACCATTCGGCCGCCTGGCCCAATCTTATCTACTTCTGGAGACCCTATGGAACCGTCAACAACTGATATCCGCTGGGATGACGTGCGCGCTGAGGTGACACGCCTGCTGGTCGGGTTGCTGCGCCTCGATACCACCAACCCACCCGGCAACGAGATTCTCGCCGCGGAGTATCTGGCCGATGTGTTGCGCGCCGATGGCATCGAGCCAACGGTGCTATCATCGGCGCCGGGTCGCGGCAACGTCGTCGCTCGCCTGCGCGGCGATGGCAGTGCGCCGCCTCTGCTGCTCATGGGTCACACCGATGTCGTGCCCGCCGAGCCGGATAAGTGGCAGCGCCCCCCCTGCTCCGGCGATGTGGTCGACGGCGTGATCTGGGGGCGCGGCGCGACGGATATGAAGAACGTTGTCGTGATGGAATTGATGACGCTGCTCATGATTCGTCGGTTGGGCCTCCCGCTCAAGCGCGACATCATCTTCATGGCAACGGCGGATGAGGAGGTGGGGGGCCAATGGGGTGCGGGCTGGCTGGTGGATCATCACCCTGACTTGATTCGCGCCGAGTATGCCATCAATGAGGGCGGCCCGTCGGCTATCGTCTTCGGCGACAAGATCTTCTTCGCCGTCTCGACGGGCGAGAAAGGCGCGGCCCGCTTCCGCCTCCGCGCCCACGGCGCGCCCGGCCACGCCTCACTACCCCACACCAACAATGCGGTTCTCCACCTGGCCGACGCCCTATCGACGCTGGGTCGCGCCCGCCTGCCCATGCATGTCATTCCCACCGCGCGCGCCCATATCGAGATGATCGCCGCGCATCTCAACCCAACCGATGGGGCCAACCTGCGCGCCCTGCTGAGCGAGAACCCGGCCGAGCAAGACGCTGCCCTGGCCGCGCTGCCGCTGCCCGATGTCAGCAAGCGGCGGCTGTTCGCCATGCTCCACAACACCGTGACGCCCACCATCCTGCAGGCGGGCACAAAAATCAACGTTATCCCCGCTGAGGCCGAGGCGCGCATCGATGCGCGCATCCTGCCGGGCGTCAGCATTGATGAGTTCACCACCGAGTTGCGCGCCATTCTCGGTCACGAGCTGGGCATCGATTTCTACGAGGGGCCGTCGCTGGGGCTAGAGTCGGAATGGGACTCGCCGCTGTTCGGACTGATTCAGGATGTCATCGGCGCGTGGGAGCCGGGGGCGGTCGTTGTGCCCGCCCTGATTACCGGCGGCACGGATGCCAAGAGCGTCGTTCGGTTGGGGACGAAGGTGCTGGGCTTCGTGCCCATGCGCTACGAAGGCCCGGCCATGACCGGCCTGGCCCACAATCACAACGAGCGCGTGTCCGTCGACAATATGCTCTTCGGCACGCAGGTGTACTTCGACGTGGTGCGTCGCTGGTGTGGCCGCCCTTGAGCGGAGGCTTCGCCGGGTCGAGGGTCCGGCACGCAACGCACGCGTGAACTGAGAACGGGCAAACAGAACAGCATGGGCCAGCCAGGATGCCCCGGCCCATGCTGTTGTGTTTGTCGGACTCGGTTGCGTTTGTCAGATACAACCGCCGGCTCCGGCTATTGGGGTGTGATGCCAACGTTGCCGAGAATGGCGTCCCAGGCAAAGGCCGCGCCCTCCTGCAAAGCGCGGACAATGACCACTGCCACCACCGCTACCAGGACGGCGATAATGGGGAGAATGAGACCCCTCCAACCGCGCAATTCGTGGGCGATGGCTGCGCCCAGCCAGGCGGTTACGAAGAAGACCACTACTGCCAGGACGTGAGCCAGTGACGATAGGCCAGGGATAGCGGCGAGCACCAGGGTGAAGAACGCCGCCGAGGCGAAGCCCAGAGCGCGGAAGGTCCGGGTGTAGTTGCCCTTCTTGCTCAAGAAATAGCCCGCGCCGAATACGGCGGCCACCCCAATCAGCCACCCCAGAATGCCCGTCAGGAAGCCGGTGGGGCTGAAGCCGGTCGCGCGCGTCACCTCGCGGAGCAAGAGCGAGAGAACTGTGATCAGGAGCGCGGGACCGGTCAAGAAGGGGTTATTCGCGACCTCTCGGTAGGCCGTGCGGTCCAGCATAATGCAGCGCAGCATCAAGGGGAACCAGACACCGATCTGGGCGATGCCCCGCCCCAGCGTGCCGAGCGACCAGGAATCGACCTGTTTCTCGGCGGGCGCTGCGTCTGCTTTCTGCTCAGGAATCGCTTTGGCGCGTTGGGCGTTGAGAATGTGGAACACGTCGGTGGAGTTGCGAGTATCGGGCACTTCCATGTCGCTGGGATGCAGGATGAAGGCGTCGGTCTGCTCGCCCCCCACGCCGCCGTGATTACCGATCAACTCTTCCAGCGCGGCGACGGTGCCATCCGGGTAGACGGTGCTGATGAGCCACAGGTCGCCCGCGTGGGGGAAATCCATGACGCGCTTCAATTGCCAGACGCGCTTCTCAATGGTGGCCGCGCCCCAGCCGCTGTCCGGCGCGTAGGGCTTGACAGGGTCCTCGCCGACCACCTCACCTGTGTTCAAGTTGCGCGAGCCGCCCTTGCCCAGGACCAGGGGCGACATATCGTCGGCATACCCAATCACCATGCCGATGCCCTCGTGTTCGACGAGGGCCGGGATGAGCTTGGGGTAGGCTTCGGTAAGCTCGCTGAGTCGAATCTTGCGCGGCAGGACGTCGAAGTACACCTGGGCGGCATTGCCGCTGCCATAGGCTGTGACCGAAGCCGGCGTGATACTGGCCAGGGCGTCGCTTTCGCTGATACTCTTCTCTACCAGGCGCTGCCCCTGGCGGGCAATGGCCTGGTTGACGGCATTGGCGTCAGAGCTACTGACGTTCGTCAGTTCGCTTGAGATGGGCCGCAGCGCCGCCCGCGCGTCGTCGCCCCCGATGTCCTGGGCAACGGAGATGTCGCCGGGCAATTGCTGCTCGATGAATTCCTTGATGGTCAGGCCGTAGCGTTGCAGAAAAGTGGGGCCGAAGGACTGGCCGTGATCCGACAGGAGAATCAGCTCGTAATAGCGTGGCGCCTTGTCCTTGGCGACACGATGGAGACGGCCGACGAAATCATCGGCGCGGCGTAGGTCGCCGAAGGCGTCCGTGGTCCAGGGACCGGAGTGGTGCGCCACCTCGTCATAGCCCAGGTAGAGCATATAGATGGAGGGGGAGCCGCGCATCATGTCCATGATGGCGACGTTGGCGCACATGTCGCGCATCAAGGTGCACATGGCGGCGCGGATGAAGGGATACCAGCCGTGGAGCCGATTGATGCGCGGGTAGACGTTGTGGCGCTTCTGCTGCCAACCCTCCCACAACTCACGCCCGGCCTCCGCGAAGAAGATGATGGTCTCGCGAAACAGGAAGTAGGGGTCCAGCATCAACAATTGAACGTCGCTGGCGCGCCGCCGCTTGTCCTCCTCTGTGCCGCCGAACATATTAGCGTTGGTAAAGATCGACTTTACGGCGTCGCCATTGGTCAGATTCATGATACTGGAGCCGCCGCGCATCAGCCCCTGGGCCGCGTTCTCCGCCAAATATGCCAACCGCAAAGTCGCCGCCATCGGCGCCATCGCCGCCGCCGCCGCCGTCCTCGTCGGCACCGCCTTTTTGGTCCAGCAAATCCGACTGT
>CAZJJF010000259.1:0-1788 GCA_964546245.1 uncultured Anaerolineales bacterium | reverse complement strand
GTACCAGGAGTTGATGGTGGGGGCGTCGCTGGCCGAGACGTATAGCCGCTGTTCATCCTTGTTGTACCAGCGATAGGCGGGAATATCGTAGTTGTCGCCGAACATGATGCCCGCCTGGCAGGCGGAAGTCATGGACGGTATGCCGCAGTCGACTATGGAAAGCTGGTAGCCCTCTTCATCGATGAGTCGTTGGAGGTTGGGCATCATTCCTTCGTCCAGGGCCTTCTTGATGTGGTGGTAGCTCAGCCCATCGAACTCGACCATCATCAAGGCGCGATTGGGGCTGTCGGCCTCGGCATACGCCTGTCTCGCTGCCAGCCGCTCGATGCGCTGCTGGTAGAAGGAGCCTTCCTCGTCCAACTCGAGCACGCCGGAGAGTAAGTTATTGAAGATAGCGAAGGCGAAGCCGCCGAAGACGGCCGCCCAGAAGGTGAGGCTGAAGCCGGGCAGCAAGCCTGCCGTGATGGCCAGGGTCACGATGTTGAGAATGAGTCCGATCACGAACAGCGCAATCCAGCCCAACGGTCGCGCCAGAACCAGCACAATAGGGCGCAGGAGCAGGTTAACCACGGCCAGTACCAGCGCGGCAGCGACGACAACGACCCACTGTGGGGTCGCCGCTACGCTGTCAAAGGACATGCCCGGCAGCAGCCAGGCTGCCCCCGCCAGCGAGATGGCGTTGATAACCCACACGATGGCAAGCCGAACTAACCACAGACTGAACCGCTTGAGACCGGTGGCCATAGGGTATGCTCCTTGGAGTGACCCGCGCCGGGATGGAAGCCCCATGCTGCCAGCGCGCTGACGGCTGCAGCCCACAGTCGTAGGATGGGGCTGCGGTTAGTATAGCATAGACTGGCCTGGAAGAGACGACCAACATGCCCCCGCGTGTATTATTCAGGCGAGCCTCAAACCTGACACCCGAAGGTCGCGCGCTATTCGGGTGTCAGGCCTGGGCGTCCCTATGCCGGCGGCGGCATCTCTAGTTTGGGGAACAGGACCGCGCCCGCCTGAACATGGGCGCCCGCCGGATAGCCACCCCAGGCCGTGGTGGCTTCCCAGTTGCTGCTTGCGGTTGCGGGCAACCCCAACTGGGCGGTGATGGCCGCCGCCGTGTCGGGAATGAATGGCGAGGCGTACGCGGCGACCAGGCGCAGAGTCTCGGCCAGTGTATATAGCGATGTCGCCAGGCGCGCCTCGGCCACCGTAGCCGCCTCGCCGCCGGTTTGCCGCGCTTTCGCCAATGTCCAGGGGGCGACATCAACGACGTACTTGTTGGCTGCGCCGACCAGCTCCCAGATGGCGGCCAGCGCCTCGTCGGGGCGGAAGCGCTCGAACGCGGCATCGAGGCGGCGAGGCAACGCGGCGGCCAGGTCTAGCAGCGGCTGTTCGGAGTCGGTGTAGCCCGCAGGCGCGGGCACGGCTCCGTCGTAGTAACGATTGACCATGTTGACGACGCGGTTGAGCAGGTTGCCCAACTGGTCGGCCAGGTCAGAGTTGTAGGTACGGACGAAGCGCTCCAGCGAGAAGTCGCCGTCCTCGGTGGCCGGAATCTGGCGTAGCAGGTAGTAGCGCAGGGCGTCGATGCCGTAGGTCGACGCTAGTTCGACGGGGTCGATAACGTTGCCGAGGGACTTGCTGATCTTCTGGCCGTTGACGGTCACGTAGCCGTGGACGAAGATGGTCGTCGGCAGCGGCTCGCCCGCTGATAGCAGCATGGCGGGCCAGTAGATGGCGTGGAAGCGAATGATGCCCTTGCCGATGACGTGGACGCGGTTCGGGTTGTCC
>CAZJJF010000258.1:0-5950 GCA_964546245.1 uncultured Anaerolineales bacterium | reverse complement strand
CTTCTCTGGCTCCTTGAGGAACTCGACGACCTCGGCCCGTTCGTGCTTGGCCTCATCCACCCCGGCCACATCAGCGAAGGTGACCACTGGCTTGTCGCCGCCAAACATGCGGGCGCGGCTCTTGCCGAAGTTCATGGCCTGACTGTTGCCGCCCTGGGCCTGGCGCATCATCATGAAGATGAAACCGCCGAGCAACAGAATTGGCAGAATCGACCCCAGTAACGGCCCCCAGTTGGTCCAGAAGCTCGGTGCGATGACCTCTATCTTCACCGCCGACAACTCTTTGTCCGACACACCCATCTGGCGCAGCGTGTCCGTGAGGGTCTCGACCTGCTCCTTGCGCGTGATGCGCTCCTGCTGGGGATTCGCGGTATATCGCACCCGCACATCGTTGCCGGCCACCGTCATCGATTGCACGCGACCGGCCTTGATGTCGCGCGCCAGGTCGGACATGGACAGCCCTGCCGAGGGCGAGGGTTGTCCATTCATAAATGTCGTCAGAAGGGCGACAATCGCCAGCACGGCGACCAGCCCAATCACTGCACTTCGTAGGGCGCCCTTATTCACGTTGCCTCGCTCCAGTCCATACCTACCCGGCCGGGGAACCTCCCCGCGGGCGCAACAACCCCCAGCATGCCATAAACTGTAGCGTCAATTATAGCACAAACCGAACCCTGGCACGAATACACCCCTTCTGCTATAATCCCCAAGGGCAGACGCCCGCGCCCGGCGCAGGGGTTAGGTTGGCCCGCAAGGAGTGACTATGGCCGCCACCGTGCTCGAAGCTCGCCAAATCACCAAGCGTTTCCCCGGCGTTCTCGCCAACGACGACGTCAACTTTACCCTCCTCGATGGTGAGATTCATGGCCTGCTGGGGGAGAACGGCGCGGGCAAGAGTACGCTGATGAACATCTTCTACGGGCTGTACCACCCCGATGAAGGCCAGATTCTGGTCAACGGCCGGCCCACCGCCTTTCACAGCCCCCACGACGCCATCGACAACGGCATCGGCATGGTGCACCAGCACTTCATGCTCATCCCCCCGCTGACCGTGTCCGAGAACATCATTCTGGGGCAGGAGGTCATCCGATCACGCTGGTCGTGGCTGCGCCGTTTCGCCCCGGTCGACCGCCGCAAGGCCGAGGCGGACGTGCGTCACCTGTCCGAACAGTATGGCCTGGCCGTCGATCCCGTCGCGCTGGTGGATAATCTGCCCGTAGGCGCGCAGCAGCGGGTAGAGATCATCAAGGTGCTGTATCGCGGCGCCGAGATTCTCATCCTCGACGAGCCGACAGCGGTGCTCACGCCCCAGGAGGCCGACGAGCTATTCGGGATCATGGCCTCCCTCAAGGCCCAGGGCAAGTCCATCATCTTCATCACCCACAAGCTACGCGAGGTGCTCGCCATCTGCGACCGCATCTCGGTGATGCGTCGCGGCCGCATGATTGGGACAGTCGAACCCCGTGAGGCGACGATGGCCAGCCTGGCCGAGATGATGGTAGGGCGCGAGGTGGCGCTCGTCGTCGACCGGGAACCAGCCACGCCGGGCGAAGTTGTCCTCGACGTGGCAGGGCTGCGAGTCAAGGACGACCGCAACTTGATGGCCGTCAACGGCGCATCGCTCCAGGTGCGGGCAGGCGAGATTCTGGGTATCGCGGGCGTGCAGGGCAATGGGCAGACGGAACTGGTAGAGGCTATCACAGGCTTGCGGCGGGCCGACAGCGGGGCCATCACCCTGGACGGAGCCAACGCCACCAATGCCTCGCCGCGCCGCATCACCGCCGACGGCACGGCGCACATCCCCGAGGACCGCCATAAGTTCGGCGTGGTGCTGAGCTACCCCGTCAAGGACAACCTGGTGCTGGTGAATTACTACGAGGCCCCCTTCGCCAGCGGCCCCGTCATCCACCCAGAGCCGATTGAGCAGTACGCGCAACGCCTGGTCGACGAGTTTGACATTCGCACGCCGAGCATCGAGACGCTGCTGGGCAGCCTCTCCGGCGGCAACCAGCAGAAGGTCGTCGTCGCTCGCGAATTCTCGCGCCCTATCAAGCTGCTCATCGCCGCCCAGCCCACGCGCGGCATCGATGTTGGTTCCATCGAGTTCATCCACAAGCGCATCGTCGAGGCGCGCGACCGGGGTACGGCTGTTCTCCTGGTGTCCGCCGAGCTGGATGAGATTCTCGCCCTGTCGGATCGCATCGCCGTTATGTATCACGGCGAAATCATCGCCACACTAAATGCTGGGCAGGCGACGCGCGAGCAACTCGGCGCGCTGATGGCGGGTGTGGCGACGGCGCCACCTTCCCCAGCCCACGGCGACGACCCGCCGCCTGGCATCGTGTAATACGCCTTCGACGCCTGACAATCGAAAAACTGGTGGGGGGAGTTAGCTCTACAGCCCTGGACGCAGGCCGCCGTCGTTCATCAGGCCGGGGCGTAGGGCGCGCGTCCGCATGTACCAGGTGGGGATGGTCTGGAAGCGACCACACGCGTCGAGCATCACCTGCCCCACCTGGACATTCTGCACCTGCGGATCGACAGCGTAGTGATAGATGCCGTGATAGAGCAGCAGAGCGGGAACTTCCTCGGCGAAGATGCGTTGGAAGTCGCGGTAGAGCTGGCCCCGCCCCGCGGCGTCGGTGGTTCGCCGCGCTGTTTCTAGCTTGGCGTCGGCGTCGGCGTTGGCCCAGCCGCCGATGTTCTGGCCGGCGTTGACCTGCGTCGAGTGCCACATGGGGTAGGGGTCGGGGTCCGAGTCGGGCGCGCTCCAGCCGTAGAGGGCCGCCTCGTACTGTCGCGGCCCCAGGTAGCTTTGCTCCAGGGTACGCGGCGAGGTCGTCTGGACACGGGCCTTGACGCCGAGGGCTTCCCACTGGCGGGCGATCTGTTCCGCTACCGCCCGACGAATCGGGTCGTCGGTCGTCAGGAGGGTGAACTCCAGGCGTTGGCCTTGCCGCTCGCGCACGCCGCTGCCACTGGCATCGGTCCAGCCCGCGCGATCGAGCATCGCGCGCGCCTGGATGGGATCATAGCTATAGTGGCGCACGTCCGGCTCATAGCTCCACGACTGGCCGACGATGGGGCTGTCGGCGACAATGGCCTGCCCCTGGAGGACATCCCGCACAATCGCGTTACGGTCGATGCCCATGAGCAGCGCCTGGCGAACCTCCTTGTCCTGGAACAAGGGATTCGTGAGGTTCAGGAACACCGTGGTAAAGGTGGGGCGCGGCGCGGAGTAGACGGCGGCATTGGGGATTTTCGCCAGGTCGGCCGCCGAGACTTGGCCGACGCCCATGACTTCCTTGCGCGCCAGGGCGGCGATGGCGGCCGCCCGGTCGGGGAAGAAGCGGAATACCAGCCGCGCCAGGAAGGGGCGGCGGCCACTATCGTGGGGGTTGGGCGTCAGGGTGGCCGAGGTATCGTCCAGGCGGTCGAGCTTGAACAGCCCGTTGCTGACCGGCTGGCTGCTGAAAGGGTGGGACGCCAGGCTGGAGGCTGGGACGCCGCTAAGGATGTGGGACGGCATCAGGCCCAGCGTGGTCTGGTCGAGGAAGGGGGCGAAGGGTTCTACCAGTTGGAAACGGATGGTGTGGTCGTCGACGACTTCCATCGCCACCGTGCGCCAGAACGCGCTCAGCGCGGGGTTGGCGGTAGACGATGGGTCTTGCACCGCCCCGATGGTATAGAGCACGTCGGCCGGGGTGACGGGCACGCCGTCGCTCCAATAGACATCGTTGCGCAGACGGAAGGTGTAGGTCAGGCCATCGGCCGACACCTCCCAGTCGCTGGCGACGTCGGGCACAACGTTGCCAGCAGCATCGGTGCGGGTCAGGCCGCGGAAGAGCAGGGAGACGATATCGCGCTCGGCGTCGGTCTGGGCCAGGATAGGCGTCAGGAAGCGCGGCTTACCGACCACGGCCTCGGAGAACGTGCCGCCGTAGTCTGGAACCTCCACCGTTGGCTGCCGCGCGACCCAACCCGCGAGCAGGACGGCGAGTAAAAGAAGGCCGGCCAGTGCGATGAGAACTGGCCAGCGGCGAAATTGTCCCACAACGCCTTAGGGTTCAATATACACGGCGAGAATCGAGATGAGCAGGAATAGCGCGCTGAAGACAACCGTCAGGTTGAAGATCGTGCGCTCGACACCACGCCGCGTCCGGACCACGGCATCCGACTGACCGAAAATCCCGCCCACCCCCTCAGTCCGCGCCTGGAGCATAACCAGGGCGATCAGGGCGATGGATACGACCATTTGCGCGATAAGAAGCAAGGTAAACACAGAACCTCCCGCCGGCTGACATGCCTGAATCCGCGTAAGTATAGTTGCGTGGATGGCCCGGTGCAAATTACCGCCGGCCGAGACGCGCGACGTCGCGCGCGGGCCTGGCTAGTGGCCCGCCGCCACGGGCATCTGGAGCAGGAAGAAGATGGCGGCGATGATAAGGTAGAGGGTCACGAGTTGAACCCCCTCCAGCCAGTTGGTCTCACCGTCGTGGCTGATGTAGTTGAAGAGCAGGCCCGACGCCGTGACCGCGACGATCTCCAGGGGCAGGAACACCAGATTCATGCCTGTCGCCAGGCCACGGGGCGTAGGGCCGAGGAACAGGCTCAGGAAGACTAACACCGGCGCAACCAGGAGCGCCACCTGCGTCGAGGACCCGGCGGCGATACCCAGGGTAATATCGAGCTTGTTCTTGCCGGCGAAGGTGACCGCGCTGAAATGCTCGGCCACGTTGCCTACGAGGGGCACGACGATAGCGCCGATGAAGAACTCGCTGATGCCGAAGGTCTTGACCACCGCCTCTACCTCGCCCACCAGCGTCTCGCTCAGCAAGACCGTGGCAATGGTCGCCAGGCTCAGCATGATGAGGGCCGCCGTGCGAGACATGGGGACGTGGGGCGTCTCGTCGGTGGCAGTGGCCTCACCATCGGGCGCGCCGATTCGCATCTCCTTCGCGATAGCGGGGTCTGTGCCCTCGGCGCGGAAGCTGTAGGCGATGTAGGCGAAGTAGATGATGAGCAGGGCGGCCGCGACCACCAGGCTGACTTCCTCGATGCGGACAGCGTCGGGGTCGCTGTTGGCGTAGACGGCAGGCAGGACGAGGCCGAAGATCGCCATGAGCATCATGGTGGCGTTGCGCCCCGCCTCCCGTGGGTCGAAGCGCTGGACGCCGTGGCGCAGGCCGCCGAAGATGATGCCCGCGCCCAGCACCAGCAGCAGGTTGCCGATGATGGAGCCGGTAATCGACGCCTTGACCAGGTCGTACAGCCCCGCGCTGAGGGCGACGCCGGCAATAATCAATTCCGCCATATTGCCGAAGGTGGCGTTGAGCAGGCCGCCCCACTTGGGGCCAATGTAGTGGGCCAGCTCCTCGGTGGCGTGGCCGATCAGGCCAGCCAGGGGGATGAGACCGACGGCGGCCAGGACAAAGATCAGCACGGGCGGCGCGCCGAAGAAATGGGCGACGTACCCGACGCCGCCGATCAGGAGCGTGATAATCTGCCAGAGGGGAATCTTCGGCATGCGTGTCTCCGGGCGGCTACAGGGGGTAGGCGAACAGATCAGCGGGCGCGCTGGGCGGGATAAGGACGGTCAACGCCTGGGGGGCAACCCGCGCGATGAGCGGCGTCGCGCCCAGGGTATCGCCGTCGTAGTGGACCGGAAGCGATGGGTCAGCCTCGATCACGACCTCGCGGGCGCGATAGATGCGCACCGCCGGGTCGTCCAGGTGACGGCGAACGGCGAGCTGGCCGATGTGGCGCAGGGTGTCGAACCAGGAGCGGCCCTCGAAGATGGCAATGTCGAGCCAGCCGTCGTCGATCTGGGCCTCGGGAACCAACTGGAATCCTGCGTACATCTGGATGTTACTGATGACCAGGAACACGATGCGACCACGGGTGCGCACCGTGTCCAGTTGCACCCGGGCGCGCGTCCTTAACGCGACCG
>CAZJJF010000257.1:0-6015 GCA_964546245.1 uncultured Anaerolineales bacterium | reverse complement strand
CCCCGCCTCGGCGGTGGTGGGCCTGATTCAGCAGCGCAGCATCGATCTGGTCGTCATGGCCACCCACGGGCGGGCGGGGTTGGAAGCCTTCCTGGCGAAAAGCGTCACTTCTCAGGTCGCGAGCCGCGCGACGCGCCCGCTGCTGCTAGTGCGCGCGGGGCTAACTGCTACTTGACAAACGCGGCGTCTGGTTGTATACTGCCTCCCCAATGAGGCGACGGTTTCGACTGTTCCGTCCTCTTTATTCAGGTGGTCACGCAGACCCCAGCATGGGCCCGCGAAGCCCTCGGTACAGGTCGATTCATTCGACGCGCCGAGGGCGTTTTTGTTTGTCCGCCACGGCCTGCCGCCCACCCCGCACCGGCTCCTCGTCGCCGAGGTAGACCGCACTGTCCTCCGGCCAGGTGCACCGATTCCTCGTGACCGCGATGACACACTTGAGGAGGAACACTCGCATGGATGCAATCAACTCAGGCGACACGGCGTGGATGATGATGGCGACAGCGCTGGTGTTGATGATGACGCCAGCCCTCGGCTTCTTCTACGGCGGCATGGTCCGCAAGAAGAATGCTCTATCGACCCTCAACCTCAGCTTCGTGATGATGGGCGTGATCAGCTTGCTGTGGATCACGTTGGGCTTCACGCTGGCCTTCGGGACGAGTATGGGGGGCTTTATCGGTGGCCTCAACTACCTGGGGCTGAACGGTGTCGGCGACGCGCCCAACCCCGAATACGCGCCCGGTATCCCCTTCCTGGCCTTCGCCGCCTACCAGATGATGTTCGCCATCATCACGCCGGCCCTCTTTACCGGGGCGTTTGTCGAGCGCATCCGCTTCCGCACCTTCCTGGTATTTGCCGTGCTGTGGTCGCTGCTCGTCTACTCGCCGGTGGCCCACTGGGTTTGGGGAGTCAACGGCTTCCTGCGCGCCCTGGGGGCGCTGGACTTCGCGGGCGGCACCGTGGTCCACATCACGGCCGGTTTCACGGCCCTGGCCCTGGCCCTGGCCATCGGGCCGCGCCGCTGGTTCGGTCGCGCGCCGATGGAGCCCCATAACATCCCCTTCACCATGCTGGGCGCGGGCCTGCTGTGGGTAGGCTGGTTCGGCTTCAACGGCGGCAGCGCGCTGGCCGCCAACGGGCTGGCCGTGACCGCCATCGTCAATACCAACACGGCCGCCGCCGCGGCGGGGCTGATGTGGATGTTCCTTACCTGGGCTGAGCGCAAGCCGAGCGTGCTGGGCTTCGTCACCGGCGCCGTGGTCGGCCTGGTCGCCATCACCCCGGCGGCCGGTTACGTCACGCCCATGGCCGCCATCATCATCGGCCTGATTGCCGCGCCCATCAGCCTGTCCGTCATGCGCCTGCGCACCCGGCGCGGTCTGGACGAGTCCCTGGACGTATTCGCCTGCCACGGTATGGGCGGCCTGTGGGGCGCGCTGGCGACCGGGCTGTTCGCCACCAAGGCGGTCAACCCTGCCGGCGCCGATGGCCTGTTCTACGGCAACCCCAGTCAGCTCGTCACCCAGGCCATTGCGGCGGGCATCGTGGTCGTCTTCTCCTTCGCGGTGAGCTTCGTGCTGGCCAAGGCGTTGAACGCCGCGATGGGCCTGCGCGTCACCCCCAACGAGGAAGAGGTCGGCCTGGACATCAGCGAGCATGGCGAGCAGGCTTACGCCTGAGTCGAGAGGAGACATTCCATGACCAAGAAGATCGAAGCGATCATCCGTGAGGAGAAGCTGAACGACGTCAAAGAGGCGCTGCGCAGAATCGGCATCGTCGGCATGAACGTGTCCGAGGTGCGCGGCCACGGTCGCCAGGGCGGGATTGAGCTTGTCGGTCGCGGCGGCACTTATCAGATCGACCTGCTGCCCCGCATGCAGATCAACATCGTGTTGAGCGACCACAACGTCGAGCCGACCATCCAGGCCATCTGTGAGGCGGCTCATTCCGGCGCGGCCGGTGACGGCATCATCTTTGTCTACCCGGTGGATGAGGTGATTCGTATCCGCACCGGCGAGCGCGACTCCGACGCCCTGCGCTACGACGGTGACATCGACACGCGGGGTCGGGTGAAGGTGAACGGCTCTAACGGCGGCCCTCACTAGACATTTCAAGCCAGGCTGAGTAAGATTGCGCCGCCGGGGCGAGTTGGACCAGCCCCGACGGCGCATCTTTGGGGACGTGCAGATAGGAGGGGCAGTATCACCACCCAGACGATACCCGCTGTCAGCCCGGCGATACGCGCCACCGCGCCGCCCCGCTTCCACCTGCTCGTCAAGCCTAGCGGCTCAACGTGCAACCTGGACTGCACCTACTGCTTCTTCCTATCGAAGGAGGCTCTGTACCCCAACTCCAGAAGCCGCATGCCCGAGGCCACCCTGGAAGCCTACATTCGCCAGCTCCTGGAGGCGCATCGGTCGCCGACGGTGACGGTGGCCTGGCAGGGCGGCGAGCCGACGCTGATGGGCCTGGACTTCTTCAAGCAGTCGGTGGCGTTCGTTAACCAGTATCGCCGTCCCGACCAGGCAATCGAGTATACCTTCCAGACCAACGGTGTGCTTCTGGACGACGACTGGTGCGCATTTCTCAAGGCGCACAACTTCCTGGTCGGCCTGAGCGTGGACGGCCCGCAGGCGATGCACGACACGTATCGGGTCAACAAGGGCGGCCAGGGCACGTTCAAGCAGGTGATGCGCGGCTGGGAACACCTGCGCAAGCATGGGGTGGACTTCAACATCCTGTGCACGGTTAACGCTGCCAATCAACATCACGGCCGCCAGGTGTACCGCTTCTTCCGCGACGAGTTGGGCGCGGAGTGGATGCAGTTCATCCCCATCGTGGAGCGGGCGACGGCGGAGACGCTGCCCATCGCCAACCTGGGCTGGAGCGAGCGCCCCGGCGGCCACCGTCTGCTGTACACCCAGGAAGGCTCGCTGGTGACGGAGCGCTCGGTGGGCGGCGAGCAGTACGGGCGCTTCCTGGTAGACATCTACGAGGAGTGGATTCGCCGCGACGTGGGCAGGGTGTACGTGCAGCTTTTCGATGTGACGCTGCATGCCTACTTTGGCGAGCATCTGCTGTGCATCCACGCCCCGACGTGCGGTTACGGCCCGGCGCTGGAGCACAACGGCGACCTGTACACCTGCGACCACTTCGTGGAGCCAAAGTTCAAGCTGGGCAACATCCACGAGACGCACATGATCGAGCTGGTGGCCTCGCCCGCAATGCGTCGCTTTGGCGACAACAAGCGCGACATGCTGACGCAGCAATGTCGCGACTGCGATGTACGCTCGCTGTGCCACGGCGGCTGCCCCAAGGACCGCTTCATCCTGTCGCGCGACGGCGAGCCGGGCCACAACTATCTGTGCGATGGGCTGTATCTGTTCTTCCAGCACGTGCGCCCGACGATGAATATCATGGCGCAGCTGGTGCGACGCAATGAGCCAGCGGCGCGGGTGATGGAGTGGGTCAAGGCCGAGGATGCCAGACGCGGCCGCAATGATCCGTGCCCGTGCGGCAGCGGGCGCAAGTTCAAGAGCTGCCACGGCCGATCATCCGCCGACTGACCGCCCAGGCCTATGGACGATTCATCTCCCTCGACGCCTCCCCTCCCCTTGCCCGCGCTGGTCGAGAGCCTGCTGTTCGTCGCCACCGGCCCGGTGGCCCTGGACCAGCTGGCCCAGTCGGCTGAGGCGACAACCGATGCCATCGCGGCTGCCCTGGACGAATTGGGGGTTGCGCTGGCGGGGCGGGGCTTGCGCCTGCAACGGCTCGGCGGGCGGGTGCGGCTGACGACCGCGCCGGAGGCCGCCGCCGCCGCGCAGCGCTTCCTCGGCCTGGGGCAGGACCCGCCCCTGTCGCCGGCCGTGCTGGAGACGATGGCGATCGTCGCCTACCGTCAGCCCATCACCAAGCCGGAGATCGAGGCCGTGCGCGGCGTCAGCGCTGACCATGCGGTGCGCACGCTGCTGGCGCGTGGCCTCATCGAAGAGGTGGGCCGCGCCGAGAGCGTCGGCCGCCCCTTCCTGTACGCGCCCACTGTCCGCTTCCTGGAGCACTTCGGCCTGCCCGACCTGGACAGCCTGCCGCCGCTCGAAGAAACCACCGACCACTGACCACCGCGTTTGGACCGTCCCTCGCGCCGAGACTATACTTCGCGTAGCTTATGCCGCGTGCAGAGAGGGGCACACCCATGTCATATAAGCCGGTCGCCTTGTTCATTCTCGATGGCTGGGGCATCCGCGAGATGGAGCACGGCAACGCTGTTGTGCAGGCGAACACGCCCAATTTCGATCACTGGAAGCGTAGCATCGACCGCTCGATTGTCGATGCGTCAGGTGAGGCCGTCGGCCTGGTGCCCGAGCAGATGGGCAACTCCGAGGTCGGCCACCTGAACCTGGGGGCGGGCTTCATCGTCTACCAGGACATCACCCGCATCGACCGCGCCATTGGCGACGGCTCCTTCTACCAGCACCCGACACTGCTGGGCGCGTTCGAGCAGGCGAAGCACACGGGCAAGAAGATCCACTATATCGGACTGCTCGGACCCGGCGGCGTCCACAGTGCGACGCGCCACCTGCTGGCCCTGTTGGAACTGGCGAAACGCCAGGGCGTCGAACCGGTGCTGCACATCATCACCGACGGCCGCGATACCCCACCCAACAGCGGCCTGGAGTTCGTCGGCAATCTCGAAAAGGCGATGGCGGGCGGCCTGCCCGGCGTCATCGCCTCGGTCAGTGGGCGCTACTACGCCATGGATCGCGACAAGCGCTGGGAGCGCACCCGGCGAGCATACGATGCCATGCTATCGCGCCAGGGTGAGCGCGCCGCCTCGGCCACCCAGGCGGTCCAGCAGTCCTACGACAAGGGCACGGCCGACGAGTTCATCCTGCCCACGGTCATTGACGTGGCGGACGAGAGTCGGGTGCGCATGGAGGACGGCGACGCCATCGTATTCTTCAACTTCCGCGCCGACCGCATGCGTCAGATTGTGGCCGCCTTCATCCTTGATAACTTCGATGGCTTCCCGCGCCCCGAGCCGCGCCCCGGGTTCAACATTATCACTTTCACGGAGTACGCCACGACGTTGCCGACGCAGATTCTCTTCCCCCACAAGAGTATCCACATGCCGCTGGCCCGCGTCATCGCCGACCACGGCGGCAAGCAGTTCCATGCCGCCGAGACGGAGAAGTACGCCCACGTGACTTACTTCTTCAACGGCGGCCGCGAGCAGCCCTTCAAGGGTGAGGACCGCGCCCTGGTCCCGTCGCCTAAGGTGGCGACCTATGATTTGCAGCCGGAGATGAGCGCGTACCAGTTGACGGAGACGGTGCTGGAGCGCATTCATAGCCACGACGACGACTTTATTCTGGTCAACTTCGCCAATCCTGACATGGTGGGCCACACCGGCGTGCTGGCGGCAGCGAAGAAGGCCGTCGAGGTGGTAGATGAGTGCGCCGGGCGGCTCGTCAAGGCCGTCAACGACAAGGGTGGCGTCGCTATCGTGACCGCCGACCACGGCAACTGCGAGATCATGATCGACGAGCTGACGGGTGGGCCGCACACCTACCACACCACCAACCCGGTGTCGCTGTTCGTCATTGGCGACCGCTACTTCCCCATGCGCCCGCGCGGTATCCTGGCCGATGTCGCGCCGACGGTGCTACACCTGCTGGGCCTGCCGCAGCCGGAAGTAATGACCGGCACGAGCCTTGTCGCGCTGCCACTGGAAACGCCAGACGGCGAAGGCTTGCTGCTGAAGTCAGAACGGGCGTAGGGGGAGGTTAGGGATTGGAGAACTAAGCCACAGCGGGAACCTTCTCCTCGTTGTAGTCGTCTCCCGTGTAGGGAAACGCAATTACCGGGAGGAGGGATACGCCATGCGGGCTACACGACGGGTCGTGCTATTGGGGGTGTTGGGTCTCGTGCTGTTGAGCCTGGGGGCGTGCGCGGCGGTACAGCGCACGCCGAGCCAGGAGTCGCCGCCGACCTGAGTCTCTCCGCGCCGGTCTGGCC
>CAZJJF010000256.1:0-6047 GCA_964546245.1 uncultured Anaerolineales bacterium | reverse complement strand
TGGCGAAGACCTGGAAGGCTAGAATCGTGCGCAGGATGAGACCCACCTGAATACTGGGCCGCAGCATGGGCAGCGTCACGTGGCGCACCCGCTGCCAGGGCGACGCGCCGAACACCTCGGCCGCCTCGCCGTAGACGGGCGGGATGAGCTGTAAGCCCGCCACGACGATAACCATGACGATGGCCGTCGCCCGCCACAGCTCAGCGATGACCACACACATGAACATGCTGACCGGGTTCTCGTAGCTTAGGAAGGCGAATGGCGTGTTGATCAGCCCCAGCGTCTGCAGGAATGAGTTGAGATAGCCCAGATCCGAGAAGATGGATAACCACACCAGGCCCGCCGCCAGGTCAGAGACGGCCAGGGGAATCGTCCAGGCGTATAGAAGCAGGCCCGATCCCTTGAGCCTGGCCTGAATCAGCAGGGCCATGATGACGGCCAGAACGAATTGCAGCGGAATGATGATAATGAGCAGCAGCAGCGTGTTGCGCAGCGCATCAGTGAAGTTGACGTCGTTGACCATGCGCTGAAGGTAGCGCGTCGTCCACTCACCCTCGGGCGTGCGTATTGACAGCAGCAAGGCGCCCACCATCGGCCAGGCGATGAAGACGATCAGGTACACGATCGCGGGCACAAGCAGCAGGTAGGGCGCGAGCGCCAACACACGCCGCATCGCGCTGGGCGCGGCGGGCGCAACGTCGAGCGCATGCCCCCCCGGCGGCACGCTGGCAGATGAGTCGGGAACAGCCATAGCAATCTCCGTTGGAGGCGACCACGGACCGAGGACGAAGGACCGACCAGAGGGGCATTGGTCTTTGGTCCTTCGTCCTTCGTCTAGCGTCCTACCTCACCTTGCACACCCCATCGGTTGCCTTGTCGGGCGGCCAGCAGGCTGCCTTGGTGTCGTCAAGGATGCCCTGCATGATCTTGGCCTGCTGGTCGAGCACCTTGGCCGGGTCCTCGCCCTTCAGCACGATGCTGGCGAAGGTGTCCTGGTAGACCTTGTTCCATTCGCCATTCTTCGCCCCCAGGCCGACGGGCAGCAGAGACGGCAGGGCGTCCTTAGCGTTGGCCTGCTTGGCAACGGCGTCGGCTTCGAGCTTCACGCCGGCCGGCAGGTCGGTCGGCAGGTCACCGGCCACGACCGGGAAGAAGGCCAACTCCTTGAGGACCGTGGCCTGAGTCTTCGGCAGAGTCATGTACTCGATGAGCTTCTCGGCGTCGGCGCGATTGGGAGCGCCCTTGGGGATGCCCAGGCCGCCGATGACGGGCATGAAGCCGCGCCCCTTGGGGCCGGCCGGCGCGGGGACGAGAATGTAGTCGTCAGGCTTGTCCTTCACAGCGTCGATGAGGCGCGCGGTGTGGTCCCAGGCGACCCACACCTCACCGGACTTGAGCGGCTCCTGCATGAAATCGTAGTTGGTGGAGGCCGGATTGACGTACTGCCACAGGCCCTTGAAGTCGTTCCACATCTTCACCGCTTCAGGGCTACGGAAGTTAGCTACGGGTTCGCCGGTATAAGACGGGTACAGGTAGCCCTGGCTGAAGCGGTGCATCAGGCCCTTAGGACCAGCCGGGAAGCCAAGCTTGCGCTCGTTGGTCGCCTTCTGGATGTTAGCGCCCCACTCCTTTAGCTGGTCGTAGGTCAGGGCATTCACGTCTGCGCCCTGGGGCAGGTAGGGCAGGGCCTTCTTGTTGATGGCCATCACATACGTCGCCTGCATCCAGGGAATGTAGTACTGCTTGTCCTTGGAGCCGAGCTTACCCAACTCGGCGAAGGTGGCCGGGAACTTGCGGTCGGCGAGCTTGGCCATCAAGGGCGTCAGGTCTTCCAGAGCGCCTTCCTTGGCGAACAGGGCGAAGTCGCCGTGCAAACCACCAATGACGCCGATGTTGACCTTGCCCGCCTTCGTCTCCGCCAGCACGCGGTCGGTGAAGGGGCCAGCGTCTTCAGGGCTGAATTCCACCTTCATCGGGGCGTCCTTGAGCACGATACTCTGCATCTTCTCGCGCTCCTGGACAGGCGTGAACTGGGACGAGTGGAACAGAATGGAACCGGCGGCTGGGGCAGCGGGCGCGGCCGCCTTGGGGGCCTCTGTCGCCGCCGCAGCGGGGGCAGCGGCCTTGGCGGCAGCGGTGGGAGCGGCTGCCTGGGGTGCGGCGGGCGCGGCGGTCTGCCCACCGCCACACGCGACAACAGCCAGCGCCAGCAGGGCCAGAACGAGGAACATCATAACGGGGACTCGAGGCACGGTCCGGTGCATGGGGTACTCCTCCTTTAGCAATGGCCGACAGGGCCACGGTCGAACAGACTCAAACGGCCACGGGACCAGTAGACGCGCGAAGCACCAGGTTGGGGCAGAGCAGAACGTGAGTGTTGTCAAGAGGCTCGCCGCGGACGAGTCGCACGAGCATAGCGCACAGGCGCTTGCCGATGTCGTAGACGGGCTGTTCCAGGGTAGTGAGAGGCGGGTGAGCATCCTCAGCCAGGGGGATGTTGTCGAAGCCAGTGACGGAGATGTCGCGGCCAACTACCAGGCCCCGCTCCTGGGCGGCGCGCATGGCGCCCAGGGCCATCAGGTCGTTGAGACACACCAGGGCGGTAGGCGGCTCAGTCTGGTCGAGCAGATGACTGGCGGCCTCATAGCCGCCACGCTGCGTCAGGTCTGATTGGACCAGTAGCGCAGGGTCGAGCGTCAGGCCGTGGGCGGCACGGGCGGCGCGGTAGCCCGCCAGGCGGTGAGAGACGAAGGTCAGGTCGGGATCGGCGCTCAGGCAGGCGATGCGGCGATGGCCCAGGCTAATCAGATACTCGACCAACTGCCGGAAGCCGGCCTCACCATCGGTATCTACGTAGGGGTGGGGGATGTCAAGATCGGTGCGGCCGAAGGCGACAAAGGGAAACTTGCGCTCGCTGAGGTACTGGACCCGCTCATCGTGCTGTCGCGTGCGAACCAGGACCAGGCC
The DNA here is from genome assembly GCA_964546245.1 of uncultured Anaerolineales bacterium. GTDB lineage: Bacteria > Chloroflexota > Anaerolineae > Epilineales > JAHCIE01 > JAHCIE01. The sequence continues at coordinate 3,080 of CAZJJF010000256.1, read as the reverse complement.
ATCGACGCGGCGGCCCTCGACCAGGCGGCGGTAGGCCGCCTGCTCCTCGGCGCCGGGCGCGCGAGTGGATACCAGGAGGTCGAAGCCCAGGCGAGCCGCCTCATTACCGAGAGCAGCCAGAAACTCACTGAAGAAGGGGTCAGAGAAGCGGGGGCCGAAGGTGGGAATGACGAAACCGAGGGTGTCGGTGCGCCCCTTGCGCAGGCGTTGGGCCGTCGTGTCAGGCACGTACCCCAGCGTCTCCGCCAGCACCCAAACGCGCTGCCGCGTGTCCTCGGCGACGTCGTCATAGCCGTAGAGGGCGCGGGACACGGTGGTCACCGACAGGTTCAACTCGCGGGCAATGTCCTTGAGTGTGACAGCCATTCCCCATCCCCCTCGATGGGCTTTCCAAAACGTTTTGGGGCACTGACATTGTATTCCAAAACGTTTTGGATGTCAAGGGGTATTTTGGAGGCCCCGCAGAAAAGCTAGCGCCGCCGAGAAGGCCGTCTGCGGGTCGGCGGGCGGCTTGCACTCGATAGCCAGCGCGCCCTGGTAGCCGCTGTCGCGCAAGGCAGCGAAGGCGGCGCCCCAGTCGGTGTGGCCCTGCCCCGGCAGCTGGCGATTGGAGTCTGCCAGGTGCAGGTGGCCGATGGCCGCCACGTGGACGCGCAGGCTGGCCGCGATGTCGGCCTCTTCGATGCTCATGTGGAAGAAGTCAGGCATGAGCTTCAACTGCGGATGGCCTACGGCGTCGATGATGGCCTGCGCCTCGGCAAGAGTGTTCAGGACGCGATCTTCGTAGCGATTGAGGGGTTCCAGGTACAGGGTTCCGCCCGTCTTCTCCGCCGAGGCGAGAACCTGCCCCAGACTATCCAGCAGTAGGCCACGGTCCTCGTCCACGGTGAAGGCGTAGCGGGCGGGGGGTAGCCCGGCCCGCGCGCCAATCCCATACGCGGCCGGGACCACCAGGCCGGGGATGCCTAGCTCCGCGCCCACAGCCAGGATACGCTGAATCTCGGCGATGGCGAGGGCGCGGGCGCGCGGGTTGCGGTCCACCAACCAGCCGTGGTAGCCACCACAGGCCGACGTGACCCTCAGCCCCGTGTCGGCCATGACTCGCCGCACCTCGTCGGGGCGCTCCAAGAGATCGGCCCCCGATACTTCGATGCCGTCGTAACCCCACCGCGCCACCTGGTCGAACCTCGCGCCCAGCGTCTCGCCGGGCACAATCGTGGTCTGAACTGCGAAGAGCATGACGGCTACTCCTGGGCCATGTCGAGCACGACTTGCAGCGTCGTGGTCGGCTCCTGGTCGAGACGGCGGAACGCCTCGGCAGCCTGGTTGAAGGGGTAAGTGTGACTGATCAAGGGAGCCAGGTTGAGCACGCCCTCGGCCTGGAGGCGCATGGCTGTCTGCGCCAGCCGCAGGCGGTCCCAGCGGTAGGATTGCTCCGGCGCGACGCCGCTGATCTGCGAGCTAATGATGTTGACGCGGTTGTGGTGAAACTCCTCGCCCAGGTACAGGCCGCGCGCCTCCCCTTGCAGGAAGCCCATGGCCACAACCCGCGACGAGTAGGCCGTCGCCCGTACCGCCTCAGCCAGCGCCAACGCTGCCCCCGATACCTCGATGCACACATCCGCGCCGCGCCCGCCCGTCAGCGCCTTGATCTGCTCGGCGGCGGGGCTGGCGGCCGGGTCGATGGCCTCGTCAATGGCTCCCAGCTCCTGCGCCTTTGCTCGCCGCGCCTCGAGCAGATCGACGCCCAGGACCCGCACCCCCGACCGCCTGGCAAGTTGGGCCACGATCTGCCCCGGCACGCCCAGGCCGAAGAGGGCTACCGTCTCGCCGATGCGCAGGCAGGCGTCGTGGACGCCGTTGAGGGCAATCGCCCCAATCTGGGAGAAGACGCCCAGCGACGACTCCAGGCCGGGCGGCATGCGCCGCTGGCGGGCATACTCGTCGCTGACGACGTGGCGGGTGCGATGGCCCCACGTCCCGTAGACGCGCTCGCCCAGGCTCACGCCCTGAGCGTCTGGCCCGATCTCGATGATCTCGCCCATTTCCTCGTAGCCCCAGCCCCGCATTGGATAGGACGATGTCGGCTGGTCCGAGGGGACGAACAGGCGGCGGTCGGCGTCCCAGCGCTTGTGCAGGTAAGGATTGCTGCCGCGATAGGCGGTCAACTCCGTGCCCGCGCTGATGCCGGAATATAGGGTACGCAAGCGCACCTGCCCCGCCTCCAGAGGGTGGTCCGGCTCCTCCTCAAAGGTGACATGTCGTGGCGCCACGAAAACGAGGGCGTGCCCCATAGCGAGCCTCCTTGTGATGCCCTCATTATACCGCATCGCCTGGGCCGTGGCAGCGATATGCGTTTCATCATCGAACCGAGTATCATTCTGGCGTCTAACGCCCCGGCTTCAGCCCCGCGCGGTCCACGTGGTCGAAGGATGGCGTGGGTCGAGGGCGTGGTCGTCGCGCGCGACAACGGCGGCGAGCCGCTCAGTCACTAGGCCAGGCAGCCGTCAGGCGCGACCTGGCTCGATTCCCTCACGAGGAGACCCCATGACCGATACCCATCTGGGCAGCACGAGCCTGGCGCAGGTCGCCATCGTGGTGCACAATATTGATGAGGCCGCGCGCCGCTGGGCCGAGGTGCTCGGTCAGCCTGTGCCGAATGTCATTGTCGTTCAGCCCGGCGACGCGGTGAATATGACGTATCGCGGCCAACCCTCTAACGCTCAGGCCAGGCTGGCCTTCTTCAACCTGGGCCAGGTTCAGCTGGAGCTGATTGAGCCGCTGGGTGGGGCAAGCACCTGGCAGGAAGCCCTCGACCAGAACGGCGAGAGCGTGCACCACCTGGCCTTCTGGGTCGAAGGCATGCAGCGTTCGGTGGATTTCCTCAAGTCGCAGGGGATTCCCATGATGCAGCGCGGCGATATGGGCGAAGGGCAGTATGCCTACTTCGATGCCGAAGAGAGGCTCGGCGTCGCCCTTGAGTTGTTGGAGAAGAAGCGCGACGGTCGCGCCGTCGGTTGAGACCCTGCCGCCCACGCTTGGAGGGGCGCTGGGTGTGACCATCCAGCGCGAGTCACATG
>CAZJJF010000255.1:3180-6065 GCA_964546245.1 uncultured Anaerolineales bacterium | reverse complement strand
GCCGGGCGCGAGCCGGGAGGCCAGCCAGTACAGTCCCCCTTGCGCGCCGAGCGATAAGAGTATCCCCACGACCGCCAGGCCCGCCCAGACGGCCACGTCCCTGGGCGCGCGCCGCCGCGCCAGCGCCGCCAGCGCCAGGCCCGCCAGCAGCAGCGTCGCCAGCCCAACGTACAGCGGCGACCAGTCGCCCCACACGCCGGGTAGCAGGATGTGTAGCAGATCACGCCAGACGAAGCCGACCGCTGCCACCTCGTAGGGCAGAACCAGGCGCGGGCCAAGCCGCGCCAGTTCCAGGGTCGGTAGCCACTGGGCGGCTGTCAGTCCCAGAGTCGCCGCCAGCCACAGCGCCAGCCGCGCCAGGGCGGTCGGCCAGGTCAGCCGCCCCCAGGTCTGGAAGGCGTAGTAGGCGATGGCGGTGTAGGCGATAAGGGCAAAGGTCTGGGGATGGCCCGCCAGCAGCGCCAGAGCCAGGGGCAGGGCGGCCAGAGCCACGCGGCCCGGCGCCAGCCGCTGCCACAGACTGACGCCGGCCGGCGCGTGCGCCAGGGCCTCCGCCCCCCACAGGGCGAAGGGTAGCCAGGCCGCCGTCTCCAGGACGGCCAGCTGTAACGGCGGATAGCTGGTGAGGTAGCCGCCAAAGGCGAAGACGATAGCTGCCAGCAGCGCAGCGGCGGTGGGCAGGTGGCGGCGGGCGAACAGGAAGGTGAACACCCCGGCCAGGGCCAGATGCAGCCCCGCTTCGAGTTGCAGCGTCGCGAAGGGCAGCGGCGGCCACGGCGGCAGCAGCGCCGCCAGCCACGCAGGCGGGTACAGCGCGGCCCATTGGGGGTCGGCGAGGGCGGGCGTGCCGCTGTAGATGTGGGGGTTCCAGAGGGGGAGCCGTCCCGCCCGCAGCTCGTCGGCGGCGAAGCGGCGCAGCGGGTAGAACTGCTCCACGAAGTCGCCGTAGGCGAAGACGTGGCGGTCGGCGGGGTTGAGCGTCCACAGCCGCCACAGGAACAGCGCGGCGAGGAGGAGGAGGAGGAGAGGAGGGATCAGGGATTGGCGATTGGGGGTTGGCGATGGCCGGCGCGTCGGTGCATCGTCCTGCTTAGAACCCACGACTGTCGCCTTGCGCTATCGACGTGCTGCCCAGAATGCCCGCTCGCTTGTCGCCCTGAGCGCCAGCGAAGAGCCTCCGGCAGAATGGGCGAAATGACAGGGCCAGAACAACGTTCGACTGTCATGCCGACGGCAGGAGGCATCTCTGCGGGTTGCCGCTACAGAGACCCCTCCTAAGCTTGCCCTGAGCGTCAGCGAACGGGTCGGGGTGACAGTCGAAGGTTGCCACTGACAGTCGCCGCCCCTTTCATCCTGTGCGGTGGTCCCAAGTCCATCCTGACTCCGCTCAGAACGACAAGTTCGCAATGACGATGAATCGTCCGCCCCCGATCTCAATCGCCAATCCCTAATCTCCAATCTCTCTTCCCCCCTACGCCAGCTTCTCTGTCAGGTACAGCGCGACCTTCTCGCGGGGAATCTGCGTCTGCTCGCTCTTCGCCATATCGCGCACCGTCACCACGCCCTGGGCGACCTCGTCGCTGCCGAGGATAAGGGTGTACGCGGCCCCCGCCTTGTCGGCGAAGCGGAACTGGGCCTTCAGGCCGCGATCACCGAAGGCCGCCGTAGCGCGCAGACCCGCCGCCCGCAGGTCGTTCAGTATCTGGAGGGCGGCCAGCTTGGCGTCGGCCCCCAGATAGGCCACGGCCACCTGGGGCGCGGGCAGCGGCGCGACGGCCACGTCCAGCGCCTTCATCGTCAACACCAGACGGTCGATGCCCGCCGCGAAGCCTACCGACGGCGTCGGCGGCCCGCCGAGCAGTTCGATGTGGCCGTCGTAGCGGCCGCCGCCGCACAGGGCGTTCTGCGAGCCGAGGCCCGCCTGCCCCCACACCTCGAAGACCGTCTTGGTATAGTAGTCCAGGCCGCGCACCAGGCGATGATTGACGGTGTACGGCCGGCCGAGGGCCTCCAGGTAGCCGCGCAACTCAGCGAAGTGGGCGCGACACTCGTCGCACAGGTAATCGAGCATCTGCGGCGCGGCGTCCAGCAGCGCGCCGGTCGCCTCATCCTTGCTGTCCAGCACGCGCAGTGGGTTGACCTCCAACCGCCGCCGGTCGTCACCGTGGAGCCGCGCTTTGTGCGGCTCGAAGTAGGCGCGCAGCGCGGCCACATAGCCGGGGCGGCAGCGTGGGCAGCCGGTGCTGTTGACCTGGAAGGACAGGCCCTGCACACCGTTGACCTCGAAGAAACCCCACGCCAGCAGCATAATCTCCAGGTCCAGCGCGGGGTCCAGGGAGCCGATGGCCTCGGCGTTGAACTGAGAAATCTGACGGTAGCGGCCGAGTTGCGGCGCTTCGTGGCGGAAGACATGCCCCAGCGAGTACAGCCGCAGTGGCGAAGGGCGGCTGGCCATGCCATGCTCGATGTAGGCGCGCATGACGCCTGCCGTGAACTCCGGCCGCAGCGCCAGCTCACTCATCTCCTCGGCGGGCCGACCCAGAACACCCACGACGTACATTTCCTTGTCGTGGATGTCGGTTCCCTCGCCGATGCTGCGCAGGAACAACCCCGTATCCTCGATGAGCACCGGGTCGAGACGCTCGTAGCCAAAGCGGCGCGCCAGGCCCTCGCTGCTCTTGATAATGTGCCGCCAGTACGGCTGGTCCTCGGGCAGAAGGTCGGCCATACCGCGCGGGCTTTGGAAACGCATTCGGTCCTCCGTCAGAGTCGATCTTGAAATTCGACTTGTTGCTAGGCGGACCGAGGACGAAGGACGAAGGACCAATGCAGATCGTCGGGTATTGGTCTTTTGTCCTTCGTCCGTGGGCGGTTGCGCTCGGTCC
>CAZJJF010000255.1:0-3170 GCA_964546245.1 uncultured Anaerolineales bacterium | reverse complement strand
TGGTCGCTACCTCTTGGGCTGCGACCCCTTCGGACGCTTGGGCGGCTTGGGTGGCGGCTCCTTAAAGATGCCCATCCAGTAGTCCACGTCGGCGCTGGATGAGGCAGGCTTGTCGTCGGCCGCCTGGCCCTTGCTGCTTGGCGCGAGGCGTTCAGCCAGCTGCTGGGCGAAATCGCGCGCGCTCACGACCTGCGCCCCGCACGTTTTGGCGGCGCTGACGATGCGGCGGTCGGATGAGACGACGGTCAACTGGCGCGGGGCGCGGTCGCGCTCGATGCGGCGAATGATGACCGAGTCGGCGTCCTCGCCGTGGGGCGCGTAGATGACAGTGATGCTCGGCCCGGCGGTCGGGCGACCGACGCCCGGCAGGTCGCCAGGGTCGAAGACAACGGTGATGCTCTCCCGCGTCGCGGCGGCGTAGCCTTGTAGCCGCGCCAGCAGCCGCGCCTCGTCACGCGGGTCCGCCAGGGAAATGTCCTTCATCTGGCCGATGAGATTGTGGCCGTCAATCAAGAGAGGCATAGGTCGCTGCGCGGACCAATGACCAAAGACGAAGGACCGAGGGTCCGCGTCAGGTTTTGGTCCTTCGTCCTTCGTCCTCGATCCAGTGATTCATTCCAGGTCTAGCCACGCCATCCAATAACCTCATACCAGGCGCTGGTCGCACGCGGCCCGCACCCCGCACGCCCGGCAGCGGCCCGCCTCGGCGTGGTCGCGGGCAACGTCCCGCGCCCGCGCCTGGGTGCGCATCTCGTCCAGCGTCGCCAACAGCGTTGCCCGCAGGTCCGGCGTGTAGTCCACGGCGAAGGTCTGCTCGGAGTAGCGCAACAGGCCACGGCGCGGCGCGCGGCCCCACACATCTTCGATGAGCAGGCAATAGGCCGCCAGTTGCAGCACGTCCGACAGGTAGGGCGTCGTGGCGCGGCGGGTCGGCTTCACCTCGACCGGCGTCCACTCGCCGCGCTCCTCGACCACGTAGTCGGGCTTACCCACCAGGCCATAGCGCCGCGACAGCAGGGGCGACGCCACCGGCTGCCAACCACCCGTGTCGCTATACACGATGCGCCCCGTGGGCAGCCCGGTCGCGGCGCGGCTACGACGGCTAAGCAGCAACAGGGCGACGCCGGTAATCAACAGGGCCAGGACTAGCAGATACGCCACTGGTCTTCTCACGTCGACCGAGGGCGAAGGGCCAACGACCAATAGACCTACCTCAGGGCTACTCCTTTGGTCCTTCGTCCCTCGTCCTTCTATCCCACCAACTGCTCGAAACGGTCGATGTCCTGGCGGACCAGATCGAGGCTGGCGCGCCAGAAGCCCGGCGTGCGAATGTCGATGCCGAAGCGTCCCGCCAGGGTCGCCGCGTCGGTCAGGCCCGTCGACGACAGCAGGTCGTCGTAGCTGGCCTTGAAACTGGTCGGGTCGGCCTGATAGCGGGCGTACAGGCCCAGGCCAAACAGCAAACCGAACATGTACGGGTAGTTGTAGAACGACCGCCGCGAACTGTAGTAGTGGCTCTTGACCGCCCACATGTAGGGGTGCAGGGCCGCCTGGTCCAGGCCGTCGCCGTAGGTCTGGCGCTGGGCGTCGAGCATCAACGTGTTCAGCTCGTCCACCGACAGCTCGCGGCGCTGGCGACCGTCGAAGGCCGCCTGCTCGAAGATGAAGCGGCTGGTGATGTCGACCACAACCTGGGTCGCGCCTTGCAGCGTCTTCTCCAGCAGCGCGAGCTGCTCCCCGCGGTCAGCCTCACGCAACGCCGCCTTGAAGACGATGGTCTCGCAGAAGGTACTGGCCGTCTCAGCCAGAGTCATAGGCGTGGCGCGCTGGAGGGGTGTGCGCTGGGCGAGGTTGAGGTTGTGATAACCGTGGCCTAACTCGTGGGCCAGCGTCGACACACTCTGGAACGATGGCTTGTAGTTCATCAGAATGCGCGATTCGTCGCGGCGCACCCCCATGCAGAACGCCCCATCGACCTTGCCGCCGCGCGGCTCAGCGTCTATCCAATTTTCGGCGAAGGCGCGGGCGGCGTAGTCGCGCAAGCGCGGCGAGTAGGAGCCGAACTGCGCCAGGACGAAATCGGTCGCGTCATCATACTCCCAGACCTTTTGATTGGCTCCCACCGGCGCGAACAGGTCGTACCAGGCCAGCTCAGCGGCGCCGATCGCACGGGCCTTGGCGCGCAGATAGCGGCGGAAGTCGGGGAACGCCTCGCGGGCGGCCAGCATCAGCGCGTCCAGACTGGCGCGGTCCATGTTGTTGTCGAACAGGGACCTGTCCAGAGCCGACCCCCAGCCGCGCCGACGGGTAAGGATATTCACCTCACCCTTGATGCTGTTCAGCGCGGCGGCCAGGGGCACGGCCACCGTCGGCCAGGCAGCCAGCTCGGCCTCGTAGGCGCGGCGGCGCACGTCGCGATCGGCGTCCGTCGCCAGGGCGCGAATCATGCTCATCGGCAGCAGGCGCGTCTCGCCGTCGGTCGCGAAGGGCACGCTCAGCTGCGATGTCACGTTGCTGTGAAGCTTGGTCCAGGCCGTGCCGCCGGGCACGTTCAGCTCAGCGGCCAGGTTCTCTTCGGCGGGCGACATGAGATGCCTGGCCTCTTCGCTCGCCTTGCGAATCATGTACTCGTGGTCGCGGGCGACGGCCGAGCGGCGCAGCAACTCGTCCACATCCAGCGAGCCAATCCAGGCCGTGAAGCGTGTACCCAACTGGCTGAGGCGCACCGATTCCTGCTGCAACTCGCTCATCCACGCCTGGGCGGCGTTATCCCGCGAGTTGGTAGTGACGAAGGCGTGCAGATAGGTAGACAGCAGGCGAATGTCATCGTACAGACGATTGAAGCTTGCGGCGATGGCTTCGGCGGCCTGCACGTCGGCGTCGCTCACCGCCGCTGTCTCGCGCTTGTCGATGCCTTGGGCATCGAAGAAGGCAGCCAGGTCGGCGATGTCAGCCATCGCCCGCTGGAAGCCAGCGGTAAACTCAGGCGAATCCAGGCTCGGAAACAGGGGCGTCATGTCCCAGTGGGGTAGCGCGCGCGTCGCGATAGTCATGGGCATCCTCATGTCGTGCCAGTGGTAAGGGCAATTCTAGGGCGACTTCCCAAAATGGGCAACACGCGCGTACGTATTGCTTCCAGCGCACCGCTATGCTAGAATCCGTCGCCTAGA
>CAZJJF010000254.1:5570-6091 GCA_964546245.1 uncultured Anaerolineales bacterium | reverse complement strand
CCCCCAGCGGCCGCGCCCGCGCAGTCGGACCTGGCGGCACAGCTCAGCCAGCTGGCGCAGTTGCACAGCCAGGGTATCCTGAGCGACGCTGAGTTTGAGGCCGCCAAGGCGAAGCTCCTTAGCGGCGGGTGAGATTAGGGCCACTCTTGAGACGAGCGGCCAACGCTGGTCGGGGATACAGGCAGCTGCATCCCCGACCGCGCGAGTCGTGGCGTCTATCGCGCCCACGGGGGTCACAGCTTTGCCGCCGCCGGTGGGGCGAGAGCCGCCAGGAAGAAGCGCGCAGTGGGAAGCCTATCGCTTCGGTCGGCTCCCACAGCGCACGGCTAGCATGCCCCACGATGAGACCTGGCTGCCCCGCTACAGAGGGTATCTGGCAGCTGGGCTGAAGCCAAAGAGGAGAGTGCACGATGATGCGAGGACGACGTGAGGAGCGCCGCGAGGAGCGCCGCGACGACCGCGGGCCGGGCGGCCCGGCCGGGAACACCCACTACCAGATGCGCCAGAGCATGGTCTCCATC
>CAZJJF010000254.1:0-5560 GCA_964546245.1 uncultured Anaerolineales bacterium | reverse complement strand
GGGTCTACAAGGTCGACGGCAAGGCGCTGCGCGTGCGCCAAACGCTGGTTTTTGAGGACGCCCACGGCAACGAGCTAGCCAAGATTCAAGAGCGCATGCTGCGCGTCAAGGACAGCATGGAGATCGAGGGGCCGCACGGCGAGCGCCTGGCGATGGTCAAGAAGGCGCTGATTACGCCGGTGCGCGAGCGGTGGGTCGTCAAAGTCAAAGAGGGTCCGGATCTGGACGTGCAGGGCAACATCCTGGACCACGAGTACACGATTGGCGAAGGCCGCGACAAGATCGCCGAAGTGTCCAAGAAGTGGTTCCGTGTTCGAGACAGCTACGGCGTCGAGATCGAGCCGGGCCAGGAGGACATCATCATCCTGGCGGTAGCGGTCGCCATCGACATGATGGCGCATCCGGGTCGCTAACACGGCAACGAGTATTCAGCCCCGGGGGCAGGCACATGGGATGCGCAGCCTACCCCCGGGCCTGGTCGCCTCTGTCGGAAGCCCTATGGACTTTCAATCTGCCTGGACCAATTTCTGGGCCAACTTCGGTCTGTCGAACACGGACCCGATCACGATAATCGACCTGATGGCAGCGTCTACCAACGCCTTCTCGGGCGCGCTGCTGGCGCGGCGTCCGGACCACTACAAACACTTCACGGTCGTGGGTATCTTTCTCATGGCCATCCTGGGCGGCATCGGCGGTGGCGTCACACGCGACGTCTTGCTGGCCGACGTGCCGGCGGCCCTCACCAACCCGTGGTATCTGATCCTGTGCTCCCTGGCCGCCGGCCTGGCCCTGGTGATCGACTTCCGCGCGGGCCAGAAGTTCCGCGACGGCCTGTTCCAGTTCATGGCGGCCTTCTCGCTACCGTGGTACGCGGCCGTGGGCGTGCAGAAGGGTCTGGACCAGTTGGAGCTGGTGCTGCCCGCCCTCCTGCTCGGCATCGTCGGCCCCACGGCCGGCCGCTGGTTCATCGACGTTTCCTCTAAGGTCACGCCCAAGCACTTCGTGCGTGGCGAGTGGTTTGTCGGCACGGCCTTCTTGACCAGCCTTGTCTACACCTTCTGCGCGTTGGGCGGGCTATCAGTCTACCCGAGCATGGCTGTCGCCTTCGTGTTCGGCTTCACCTTCCGTGTGTTGGCGCTGTGGCGGCGCTGGGAGGAGCCGGAGCCGTGGGAGCCGGCCGAGGTGGCGGCGGGCGAAGGCGCGCGCAAGGCGTTGCCTGAACTGATTCACGAAGAGTTCAAGAAGGGCGAGTAGGGCGCGCCTGCTGCGAAGGAAGGCGAGAACATAAGGGATGGTGTTGCAGATACACCCCTGATACACCCTGCGGGTGGTAGACGAGTCAGGCGAACCGAGGTATGCTGGCCTCGGCTAGCGGTTGTCCACCAGGCTAACGATCCCGATAGCCCAACCGGGCGCTTCATCAAAGAGGACTCTATCGTGACTCTCGATCAGTTCGCGGTTCTCATCGCTCAGTTGTCGGGCTTACTGTTCATCGTCGCCAGCATGTTAGCGATGGGCATGAGTCTCACCGTCGCCCAAATCATGGCCCCGCTGCGCAACGGGCGGCTGGTCGTCATGGCGCTACTGGCGAATTTCGTGCTCGTGCCGCTGCTGGCCTACGTCATCATCCGGCTCATCCCCCTGGAGCAGTCGCTGCAGATTGGCTTGATCGTGCTGGCGACGGCAGCCGGCGCGCCCTTTCTGCCCAAGCTGGTGCAGGGCGCGAAGGGCAATCTGGCCTTCGGCGTCGGGCTGATGGTGTTGCTGATGGTAGCCACCATCATCTACATGCCCATCGTCCTGCCCCTGCTGCTGACGGGTGTCTCGGTCAACCCCTGGGACATTGCCAAGTCGCTCATCGTGCTGATGCTCATCCCGCTGGGCATTGGCTTGCTGGTTAAGTCCCACTGGGCGGAGGACGCTGCCCACTGGCAGCCGCTGATGAACAAGGTATCCAGCGTGGCGATGCTTCTTCTGTTGGTGACGGCGCTCGGCCTGAACGTGTCCAACATCATCAGCCTGATCGGCTCGCTGGGCTTCCTGGCGCTGCTGCTGTTCATCGTCGGCTGTCTGCTCATCGGCTGGCTGCTCGGCGGGCGCGAGCCTGGCGTGCGGAGCGTCATGGGCCTGGGCACAGCGCAACGCAACGTGTCGGCAGCCATTCTGGTCAGCGCGCAGAACTTCGCGGGCACGCCCACCCTATCGTTTGTGCTGGTGGGCGCCCTCCTGTTGCTGCTCATCCTGCTGCCCACGGCGCGGCGCATGGGCGCGCGTCAGCAGCCAGTGGCGCCGGCCGCGGCAGCCTAGACGGCCCGATGTCGGATCCTTCCCCGCTAATCCCTCTGCCCGACGCCGCCGACATCGAGCGGCTTTCGTGGCCCGCCTACCTGGGCCTTGGGTTAGCGGCGGCCGTGCTGGGCATCGCGGTTTCATTCTTCGTCTCGGTGTTCCAGCGGCTGATTGCCGTGGTATACTATCTGACCTATAATCTGATGGGCGACGCAGTGCAGCCCAGCGCGCCGTGGGCCATCGCGCTCATCCCGGCCGTGGGGGGCATCGTTGTCGCCTTCATCCTCAAGGCGGGTTATCGCCCCGAGAAGATGCAGGGGATGGCCCACGTGATCGATGGCGTCGCCGAGAGCGGTGGTCGGCTTAACAACCGCAACGGCTTCGCCTTCGTCCTGGCGTCGGCGCTTGGGATCGGCGTCGGCGCGCCCGTTGGCGCGGACACGCCGGCGGCCATGATCGGCGCGCACCTGGCGTCCTGGCTCGGCCAGCGTACCCGGCAGCGCGAGATCATTATCCGCGCCTTGGTGGTGGCAGGCGCCGCGGCTGGGATCAGCTCGACGTACTTTGCCCAGTTGGCGGCCATCTTCTTCGCCCTGGAAATCGTGCTGGGCGGCTTCGGCGGCGTCGTGTACGTCGTGCCTGTGCTGATTGCGGTATCCACCTCGGCGCTGGTTAGCTGGCTGGTGGATGGGACGGGCCAGCCCTACACCCCACTGCCGGGGCTGGCATTGAGTCACTGGAGCCTGGGGCTATACCTGGGCGTCGCCCTGCTTGCGACCGCCGCGTCCATCGCCTACGTGAACTTGCTGCCCATCATGAGACGTCAATGGCAGCGCGTGAATCTACCCTATTGGGCGAAACCCGCCCTGGCGGGCCTCATCGTAGGTGTTGTTGGCCTCTGGCTGCCCGATGTGTTTGGCACGGGGCTGAACCAGATGAAGCATATCTTCGAAGGCCAGCCCCTGTCGTTCCAGGCGCTGCTGGCCCTGTCGGTGGCCAAGATCATTCTGACACCGCTGAGCCTGGGTAGCGGCTTCGCTGGTGGCGTCATCGGTCCCGCCCTGCTCATTGGCGCGGGGCTTGGCTATGCGTTGGGCGACCTCTGCCGGCGCCTGGACCCATCGCTGCCCATCTCGCCGGTGACCTTTGCCCTGGTGTGCACGGCCGCTATGCTGGCGGCGACGTTCCACGCGCCGCTGTTCGGATCGATGATGGTACTCGAGATGAGCGCGGACTACCAGCTGCTGGTGCCGGTGCTCCTGGCGTCGGCGGTGGCGTACGCGCTGGCGCGGCGCTTCCAGCCCGGCTCCGCCTACACGTTCGCGTTGCCCGCGGCCGGCATCCACCTGCGGCCCGGCACGTTCCAGGTCGACCGGAGGTAGCTCACTATGGCAGCCACTCCCGCAACCGAGTCACCGCCACCGCCCCAGCCGCCGGCCGCCACTCACCGCCGCGAGCTGAAGGGCATCGGCTACGAGCTGTTCATCGGCGCGCTGTCGGTGCTATCGATTCTCAACCTGATCATGATGTACGCCTTCTCGAGTGAGACGATCGATATGGTGCTGGGGGTTATAAACATCATCATGACGCCCATATTCCTGGGCGACTTCTGCTATCGCTTCTTCACGACCCATGCGAAATCTCACTACTTCTGGCGCAACTTTGGCTGGGCCGACCTGCTGTCGAGCCTGCCCTTTCCCCAACTCAAGGTTCTGCGCCTTTTTCGCCTGTGGCGGGTAGCCCGCCTGTTCATCGAGTTCGGCGCGCGCAATCTCCTCCATCAGTTCATCACCCACCGCGCCGAGAACGCGCTGCTGACGGTTATGTTCCTGGTGCTGTGCGTCCTGGAATTCGGCAGCATCGCCGTCTTGCGGGCTGAGGCGACATCGCCGGATGCCAACATCACCACTGCCTCCGACGCCATTTGGTGGACCTACGTGACCATCACCACCGTCGGCTACGGCGACAAATATCCGACGACCAACTGGGGACGGATCGTCGGTGTCTTCGTCATGACCGCCGGCGTGGGCCTATTCGGCACGCTGAGCGGTTTCCTGGCCAACAAGTTCCTCACGCCGCCCGCCACGAAAGAGTATACGGCCCCCGAGGGGGCCGACGACCCCAAGGCGCGACTGGCCGAACTGCGCGGCCTGCTCGACGCGCAAGCGCAGGCCAATACTGAGTTGAAGCAGAAGCTCGACGAGATGGAAAAGCTGCTATAGGCGGCGCACTAACGGGCGCGGCCGCGCCCTCTCCTGGGAGAATCGATTCCTATGAAGGTGACACGCGCGCACATCATCCAGACCGTTATTGTCTTCGTTGTCCAATCGATAGTCCTGATTGGTGTGGCGTATCTGGCGCCGGGGATTGAGATCGACCAGTTCAGGGACGCGCTGGCGTTTGCCATCGTGCTCTCGGTGGCGTCTGCTATTGGCTGGTGGCTGTTCATCCAGTTTCTGGGCCGCCTGCCCGCCATCCTGTATCCCATTCTCATGTTCGGCCTGGGCGCCGCCGCGATCGTGTTCCTGGGCAATCTCATTCCAGGCGTTCACATCAGCGGCTTCTGGCCGGCCATGATGGTGATTCTGACGCTAACGATTGTCAACGCCATTCTGGCCGGGCTATTGAGTCTGGACGAGGACGCCTCCTTCGACCGCAATGTCACGCGCAAGATGGTAGAGCGATATGGGAAGCCGACCAAGACCGATGTACCGGGCTTCCTCTTCCTGGAGATCGATGGCCTGGGGGAGACGCTGCTCCGCCGCGCCCTCGATGAGGGTCGCCTGCCAACCCTCAAGCGCTGGATTGACGAGGGGACGCACACGGTGATGGGGTGGGAGACCGACTTCTCGGCGCAGACGGGCGCGATGCAAAGCGGCATCCTGCTCGGCAACAACGAGAATGTGCCGGCCTATCGCTGGTGGGACCGCAGCGAAGGCCGCATGATTATGAGCGGCAAGCCCCGCGACGCGCAGGCCCTGGAGGCGGCGCGCACCACGGGGCGCGGCCTGCTCGCCGACGGGGGGGCGTCGCGGGGAAACATGTTTGCCGGCGAGGCCAGCGAGAGTATCCTTACCTTTAGCACCCTGCTCAACAAGAGCCAGTCGCGCGGGCCAGGCTTCTACACCTTCCTGTTCAGCCCGTATGTCGTGTTCCGCATCCTGACTCGCTACTTCTCGGAGGTGGGTCGCGAGTGGTGGGAGGCGTTTCAGCAGCGGCGGCGCAAGGACAAGTACATGGTCAGTGCGCGCAATCCGTTCTATGCTTTCTT
>CAZJJF010000253.1:0-6099 GCA_964546245.1 uncultured Anaerolineales bacterium | reverse complement strand
GCAGGGTGTGGCGATTCTCGAGGCGATGAAGATGGAGAACGAGTTGACAGCGCCGCGCGGGGGGACGGTCAGGGCGATTCGCGTCCGGGCGGGGCAGGCGGTCAATCAGGGCGAGACGCTCGTCGTCCTGGAGTAAGGGGCGCTTGGCGGACTACTCGATTGTGTTCGACGGCGGCAGTAAGGGTAACCCGGGCCTGGGCTACGGCAGCTATCGCATCATCCGCGCCCGCGACGGTAAGGCCCGCCTTCGCCGCCTGGAATACCCGGGCCAGACAACCACCAACAATGAGGCCGAATACATGACGCTCATCCGCGCGCTGGACGAACTGGTCAAGGGCATCCGCAAGGCGGGCCACGACCCGCGCGCCTTCAGCGTCGAGGTCCAGGGCGACAGCCAGTTGGTGATTCGCCAGGTACAGGGCCAGTGGAAAGTCAGCGAGCCGCGCCTACGGCCGCTATGCCAGCAGGCGCAGCAACTGCTGCGCGAGTTCAGCCGCGCCGAGCTAAACTGGCATCGCCGCGCCAGGAGCGTTGAGGTGCTGGGGCATTAGGCAGCGATCAGTAGTCAGATGTCGGAGGGACACAGGGCATGGGCGCGCCAGGTTGAAGCCCCGCGCGCCCACTCGAGCACAGGCTACTCGGGGAACAGCTTTGTCAGGAAATCGACCAGGGCGGCCTCGGTAGCGAGCGTTGCTCCCGGCGTCAGCTCTGCCCGGCGCACCGCTGAGCCTGCGCGCGTCGTCACCTCGGCTATGAAGGCGTCGGGGCTGGGACGAGCGGGCGACCTGGGCGGGAACGGGCAAACCCTGATCAGTCGGCGTAGCTCGCCCATCTCCGCGTCGTTCAGGCGGCGAATTGAGCGACGGCGCGACGGCGGGTCGGGGGCAAGCGCCCGGTATGAGACGCGACCGTCACGAAACACCACCACCTCGCGGGAACTGAAACGCAACCCGCCGCTCTTGCGCAGTGCGGCAATGGCGGTACTGGGCAGCGCGAGAGCCTCGTCGTCAGGCGGCGGCGTCGTATCGGCCGCGCCTGACGATGGCTCGCCCTTGCGATGGCTGGCCGCTGGCGTCGTCGGGGTCAGGCTCGTATCTACATCCGCGCCGCTCAGCCCCCGGCCACCCAGGAGTAGTTCATCGTTGGCGGGTCGATTGGCTGAAGGTTTCTTGTCAGGCATGGCTACTTTACCTTCGCGGTGGCGAGCATCTGATCGAATTGGTCGCTGGCGGCGGCGAAGGAGTCGGCCGGCGCGGCCAGCGTAACGTAGTAGGAACGATCCTGGGTCACGATGATATACTCGCGCGCCTGCACCACCACCGGCAGCGATTGCCGCCGCGCCTCGTCGATGGGCTGCACGACATAGGCGTACTGGAACTGTTTCGCCTTCTCACCGTCCACGGTCACGTCGGCGTCGCTCAGATAGTGGTAGGCGGCCAGACTCTGCCGCTGCTCGACGCGACGGTCGAGGAGAGTCTGGAGTGTGGGCGCATTCTGCGGGTCGAGCAGGCGCGTCTCGACGGTGACATTCGTCTTGTAGGTCGAGTCGGTCAGTGGGTTCTCCATCTTGACCACCACATCCTGGAAGGTGTCAGCCTGGGTCCAGCGGTACGGGAACGCCATGCTGAAGGGGGCGGCCTGCGCCTGGAAGGTCTGAGTACGGCTGATGACTTGCTGCCCGATTAGCCAACCCAGCAGCAGGGCGATGGCCGTGACCAGCGCCACCCCGATGTCCTTGCGCATGTTGCGAAGCTGGTAAAGGGTCTCACGGTCGGGTGTTGCGCTCATGCTGGCCCCTTTCCCTATCGTCCACTCGGCGCGCTGCGGCGGAGGGTGACCTCCACCGAGCGACCCATCAGGTAGACCAGCACGCCAAACGCGCCCAGAGCCACCAGGACCCCCATCGCCAATGAGCGCCACGGCTCGACCGCCAGACCCACCGCCGAAATCTCGCCGATGAGCCAGGTAAAGAAGCCATTCAGGACGGCTACCACGGTGTAGGTGAGGGGCACGTACCACACCGGCCGATGGGTGAACTTCGCCTCGGCCATGAAATAGCCCATCAGGCCGCCAAAGGACGCCTGCGCCAGGGAGGTCGTGACGACGTGGATGACGCCGGGGGCCAGGGCCACACCGCCATTGGAGAGGATATAGTAGAAGTTGAGCAGCGTCGCCACGCCCAGGCCGGCCACCGTACCGTACACGATACCGTCCATGCGCTCATCGAACTCTGGCGTAGCGTAGACGAAGCGGACGGCGATGTACTGAATCACCTGCCACGTGAAGCCGACGATGAGAATCGACGCCGCCAGCGATACCATGGTATTCACCGACGCCCACTCAGGCACGCTCAACCAGTCGTAGACCAGGCGACGACCGAGGAAGTCGGTCAGCAACAGGGCGACGACGAACACCAGGAAGATGCGCGTCTTTGGCTCCGGTTCCAGGCGGTCTTGCGAGTAGAAATACCACAGCCACAGCGCCGTCGGCGCGCTCGCCAGCAGTAGCCCCAGGCCAATCAGCGCGGAGCCGCTGACATCGGGAAGCAGGCTACTGAAGCCCACGACGACGATGGCAAAGATGCCCATCACCAGGATTTGCAGCGCGCCCGCCCGCCAGAAGCCGGGCAGAGGCTTGTTGACGGCGGCGAAGTGGCGGCTGCAATAGGCGCGCCGCCCCAGGATGTTGTAGGGTGGGAACACCGGCTCGTCACAGATGCAACAGCGAAGCTCTTGCGGCGATGCGCTCTGGTCAGTCATGCTCCCCCCGTTAGCGGCTCTGCCGCATGACAGCGTTGACCGTATGCGGGTTGTTGGCGTTCGGCGGAACCGTCACCTCGTTGTCGGCCAGAATGGGGCGGTAGCCCCGGCTGAAGACAATGAAGCTATATACCTGATTCTTGGGTATGGCGGCCTGGGTCCGGTACACACCATCGCCGTCAGCCACGCCCAGGGTCAGGACCTCGCTCTGCGTGATCTGGTCGTCGGCGGCCGCCTGACGGGCGGTGATGCCGGGCTTGAGGACGAAGACCTGCGCGCCGGAGATGCCGCGCCCGGTATCGGCGTCCTGGACGCGCCCCTGGATGTAGACCAGGTTGTCGCTGCCCGTCGCGGGGGCGGCCGGGCCGGCGCCCGTCGTGCAGGCGATCAGTTGCACGTCGTCGACGAACATCGAACTGACGTTCCCCTTGGGGTTCTCGGCCGAGAAGGCCAGCCGCAGCGTCTTGCCCGCGAACTGCGTGGCGTCAAATTCGGCGCGCTGCCACTGATCGTCGGCGCCTTCGGAGGTGAGCTGCTCGAACGCGCCGAGAATCTCGCCCTGCTCGGTGGCGGCCAGCGCATTGAAGCGCGCCGGGGATGAGAACGCGCCGAGCAGCCCGGTCAGCTCTTCGTGGACATTGCGATGGTAGCTCAGCGTGACCCTGACCGCGTTGGCGGGGACCTGGATGTTCTGGTAGATGATCTGCGGCGTCTCCTTATCGGTCCCGCCCAGCCAGGCGCTACGACCGCCTGAGTGAGGCAACTCGGAGTCGATGATGCCGGAGTTGCCTTTGCCGACAATCTGCCGCCACGCGCTATCGGTCTCGAAGCCGCCGTCCACCACTACATCGGTGCAGCCCTGGGGCAATTGCGGCGCGGGGGCGGGCGCCGATGGCGCGGAGGGGCGCTGCGTCGTCGGCTGCGCGGGGCCACTGTCTCCGCTGCCGACGTTGACACCCACCTGGCCCCACGCATCTCGCACGGCGTTGGCCTCAGCCGCGCCGTAGAGTTCCTGGGCGGCGCGGACCTCGGCCGTGGCCGTGTTCAGGAAGTTGGAGCGCGGCGTTAGGTATTGGGTCATCGCCCGGTAGAAGACCTGCTCCGCCTTCTCCGCGCCGATGGCCTGGGCGACCAGGAAGGCGGCGCGGTTAGGGATGCCGCTGTTGATGTGGACGCCGCCGTTGTCGGCGCGACGGCTGACGGGTAGGTTCGCATATTCGTTCATGTGCCCCGGCTGGCCGACGCCGCCCAGGGGGTTGCGCGCGTTGTAGCGGCCCGCGTTAGGATCCGCCAGGCTGCGCAGGAATGGCAGCGGGTACGGCGGCGACTTGATGACCTCGCGCCCCACTTCCCAGGTCGAGCCTGAGATGAGGACGCCGAACACATCGGCGAAGGACTCGTTGAGCGCGCCCGATTGGGCCTCGTAGATCAACTGGGCCGTGTTGTCGATGACGCCGTGGGTGAACTCGTGGCCGACGACGGTCAGGCCCAGAGCCAGCGGCTTGAACAGGCGGCCGCCGTCGCCATAGATCATCTGCTGTAGCTCACCGATCCAGGCGGCATTCTCAGCATCCTCCGCGCTGCTGCCATAGTTGACGGTTGACACCAGCGGGCTGCCCTGGCCGTCCAGAGAATCGCGGCCGAACTTGTTGGCGTAGTAGGTGTAGACGATGCCCGCGCCCTCGTGGGCCGCGCGGGCAATGGCGTCCTGGGGCATCTCGCCTTCGTCGGCGAGTTGGCGGCCGGGCAGGTTGGTACTGTTCCGGGCGGTGAAGGTGACGCGCCGCATATCGCGGGCCGTCGAATCGAGGGTCTGAGTCACCGCCGGGCGGCGCGCATTGACGAAGACGTGCCACTGGCCCAGCGGCGCGTGGCTGAGGAGGGCGACACGCCACGTCAGGGTGGGCTTGCTGTCCGCGCCGACGTGAATCATCAACTGGGTACGGTCTTCGAGGACCTGGAACGTGGCCGTGGCGCGCTCGGTGTCGCTCATCTGAACGTCGCGCACGTTCTCGATGGCGAGGGCGTGGGCGTCGCCCTTGCTGACGAGGGGTTCGGTCGGCACGTCGATAGCCGGCGTGAACTGGCCGTTGACGGCCACGACCTGCTGGCTGGGGTTGAGGCTGACCATCAACCGCTGGCCGTAGACCGGGATACCCTTGTACACCTGGTCCAGCCGAATACGGTGGTAGCTGAGTTGCAGGTCCGGCTCGATGCTGCCCACCCGCAGCTCGTCGGCCGCACTGCGCAGGCGAAACAGGGCGCGGTTCTCGTCGAGGAAGCCGCGCGCGATGGCGGTCGGGTTGCCGGCCTCGGCGGCGGTCGGTGTGTAGGGTAGCGGGTGGCTGAAATCACCAGCGGTCACAAAGTCGGGGACACCGGTCACGGCGTCCCATGTCGCCATCAGGGGCGTTGTGGTCCGCGCCTGGAGGGCGGCGAAGGCGTCGCGCGGTGTGATCAGGCCGGGGGCCGGGGTCGCCGTCGCCGCCGCGCCCAGGGTAGTCGCCTGGCCGGCGGGCCAGCCGAGGGCCGCCAGCGCTGCCGCGCCGGGCTGCGTGACCACACTGGCGGCGATCCCGGCCGTGATTATCACGAACAATACCACCAACACCACGGACGAACGTTTGCTGAATGCGCTCAACATGCCCCCCTCGAGACCGACAGACCAGTGACGGATAGGCCGCCGAACGCCACGAATTATAGTCGAGGCAGTTGAATGAGACGAATGCTACTCTTTGACAATGATGGGGTCGCCTCGCGCGCGTTTCGCGCCTGGCCCCACGCGGGCTAGAATTAGGGGACCGGGCGCGAAACGCCCGGCTGGCCTGCCCGTGGAAAGGAAGATGTCATGACTCACGCCCCCGATGTGAACGCCAAGCTCGACCACCTGCGCGCCCTGCTGCGCACGTTGGAGAGTGTCGTCGTCGCCTATTCCGGCGGCGTCGATAGCGCGTTCCTGCTCAAAGTCGCCTTCGATACCCTGGGCGAGCGCGCCCTTGCTGTGACGGCGGTCTCACCCAGTCTGGCCCAGGCCGAACTGGCCGAGGCGCAGGCCGTCGCCCAGGCCATCGGCGCGTCCCTGGTTCTCATCGACAGCCACGAGGTAGATGACCCGCGCTATCTGGCAAACCAGGCCAACCGCTGCTACTTCTGCAAGGATGAAGTCTACGGCCTGCTGGCCAACTACGCCCACGCCCACGGCTACCGCGCCGTCGTCGATGGCGCCAACCTGGATGACCTCAAGGACATGCGGCCCGGCCGCCAGGCGGCGAAGGAGCAGGGCATCCTCAGCCCGCTGGTTGACGCGGGCTTCAGCAAGGCCGACATCCGCGCCGCCTCC
>CAZJJF010000252.1:0-6102 GCA_964546245.1 uncultured Anaerolineales bacterium | reverse complement strand
AGGGTCTTGGCGGGGTGGCCGGTCGCCTCGGTCATGCGCTTGGCGGCGCGGCCGGTGGGCGCGGCCAGCAGGACGGTGCGCCGGCGGGCCGTCAGCAGCTTGAGGATGGCGCGCAGGGTGTAGGTTTTACCGGTGCCGGGGCCGCCGGTCAGGATGGTGATCTTGTGGGTCAAGGCGGCCTGGACGGCCTCGGCCTGTAACGGGGCCAGGTCTAGCTCTTCGTCGCGGAGATAGGCGAAGGCCTTGTCCCAGCGCACGCTCTGGAAGGGGGCGAGCCGGTCGCGACCCGCATCGAGAGCGCGCCGCAGCCGCCGCGCTACGCCGATTTCGGCCTGGTAGAAGGGTGGCAGATAGACGGCTTCGCCATCCTCGCCTGCCTCTAGCTTCACCTCGCCGTTGTCGGCCAGGCGCTCGATGGCGGCGGCGATTCGGTCTGGCGGGATGGCGATGTCGCCGTCGGCCAGGCGCTCGACGGCCAGCCGCTCCAGGTCGGGGCGTAGGGCGTAGATGTGGCCCTGGTCGCTGAACACGGCCAGGACGTGGGTGATACCCGCGTCGAGGCGGCGTGGGTCGTCGGCAGCGAAGCCCATCTTGCGAGCGATGCGGTCGGCGGTCAGGAAGCCGATGCCGTAGATGTCGCGGGCGAGGCGGTAGGGGTCCTGGCGGACGATATCCAGGGCGGCGTCACGATATTGCTTGTAGATTTTCACGGCCAGCCCCGTCGAGACGCCGTGGGACTGGAGGAAGACCATCACGTCCTTGATGGCGCGCTGCTCGTC
This sequence comes from uncultured Anaerolineales bacterium, assembly GCA_964546245.1. Classification (GTDB taxonomy): domain Bacteria; phylum Chloroflexota; class Anaerolineae; order Epilineales; family JAHCIE01; genus JAHCIE01. Next base: position 5,323 of record CAZJJF010000252.1, on the reverse strand, counting down.
CCAGGCGCGCATGATGCTGGTGACGGTCTTGGGGCCAATGCCCGCCACCTCCACGAGCCGATCGGGGGTGCGCTCGATGACGTCCAGGGTGTCTTCGCCGAATAGGGCGACGATACGCTCGGCGCGCGCGGGGCCGATACCCTTGACCAGGCCTGACCCTAGATACTTGCGAATGCCCTCGACGGTGGCGGGACGCTGCACTTCGCACAGCCGGGCGTCGAACTGGCGGCCGTGCTGGGCGTGGGTGGTCCAGAAGCCTTGCAGGCGCACCGACTCGCCGGGCTGTAGCCCCGGCAGGTGGCCGACAATCGTCACCAGATAGTCCTTGCCGGTGGGGGTCAGGCGGGCGACGGTGTAGCCATTCTCTTCGTTGACGTAGGTGATGCGCTCAACGGCGCCTTCAAGGGTCAGCACGGCAACCTGCTCGTGGGGTCGGCAACGCTCACCCGCCAGGCGGGGAAGGTAAGTATAGCACACATGAGCGAGGTAGGGCAGGCCTGATGGGAAAAGTTGCGCGCCTGGAGTCGGCGTCTATAATCCGTGGTTACGCCCACCAATTCAGACGAAAGATGCTCTGCCTGAGCGGCTGACGGAGTCTTGCCTGGTGTTCCGCACCCGCCTCTACCCTATGCTTGACGGCATTCTCCATCCTAAGACCGTCCAGGATAAGAACGTCCGCGACGTCCTGGTCGACGGTATCGGGGTGGGTATCGCGTCGGGCATCGGGACCTTCCTATCGGTATTCCTGGTGCGCCTGGGGGCGACCAGTAATCAGGTCGGTTTGCTGACGGCCATGCCGGCGCTGACGGGAATGATTTTCGCCCTCCCCGTCAGCCACTTCCTGGAGCGGCAGCGCAATATTGTGCCGTGGTATTCCCGCGCGCGCTTTCTGGTGCTGTCCTCCTATGTCCTGACGGGGTTGGTGCCCTTCTTCTTCCCCGACAATGGATCGATTGCCATCATCTGTATCTGGGCCGCTGCGACAGTGCCCCAGACCATTGTCAACATCGCCTTCACCGTTGTCATGAGCGGCGTGGCTGGCCCCAAGGGCCGCTTCTACTTGATGAGTCGGCGCTGGTCGCTGCTGGGCATTACCCAGTCGATTACTGTGGCAACGGTGGGCCAGTTTCTGAGTCGCAACGAGTTTCCCCTTAACTATCAGGTGGCTTTCATCTCGTCGGCGGTGGGTGGTTTGCTGAGTCTCGCCTTCTCAAGTCGCATCGACCTACCGGACCGCGAGCCAGAGACGGCGACCGGCCCCAGGGACAGTCGTTGGGACGGGCTGCGCCGCCAGGCGCAGGTGTTTCGCGATACGCCGGCCTTCTCGCGCTTCGTCGTCGCCCAGTTTGTGTATCGCTGGGGGCTATCGCTGCCGCTGCCCCTGTTCCCGCTGTACTGGGTTCGCATCCTGAATGCCTCGGATGCATCCATCGGCTATATCAACACCGTGCAGGGTGCGGTTCTGCTGGTGGCCTATTTCTTCTGGGGGCGGGTATCGCGACGGCGCGGGGTGCGGTTCGTGCTGCTGGCGACGAGCCTGGGGTTGGCGCTCTACCCTGCGCTGACGGCGGTGACGACCAATGTGAACGTCCTCATCGTCTATGCTGCACTGAACGGGTTCTTTCTGGCCGGCACGGATCTAGTGCTGTTTGACGTGCTGCTGAGCGCTGTGCCCAAGAGCCACCAGACGACCTATATTGGCCTGTACCAGACGACCAACAATATGGCGATGTTCTTTGCCCCTCTGGTGGGGACTTTTCTATCGGATCGGATCGGTATTCCGCAGGCGCTGATGGTTGGGGCGGCGATGCGCCTGGCTGGCTTTGCTCTGTTCTACGTCATGCGCATTGGCGAGAAATCGCCCGTCGAGGACGAGCCAGATGCTGCCGCGACGGCAGCAGCATAATCCCCCAAATGCCCGATTGACGTTGCGAACTTATGTGCTATACTGTGGGTGCGGCGGGAAGGGTAACGGCTGTCCAGGGAGGTGGCATGGTTGACGTGGTACGCGGGGAAGCAGGGTTCGCGCCGGTAGAGGGCGGTCGCCTGTACTATGAAGTCGTGGGCGAAGGCTACCCGCTGGCGCTGATTCACGCCGGTGTGGCCGACCATCGCATGTGGGACGAGCAGGTGGCCGCCTTTGCTCCCTACTACCGAGTCATTCGCTATGACACGCGGGGCTTTGGCCGCAGCGAGACCGACGCGGGGACGTTCTCCGACTATGCAGACCTGCTCGCCCTGTTGGATCATCTCGGCGTCGCGCAGGCCCATGTCGTCGGCCTGTCGCGCGGCGGTGGCATTGCCATCGACTTCTGCCTGGAGCATCCCGACCGGGTGAGGGCGCTGATTCCGGTCGCCTCCGGCGTCGATGGCCTGGAGGGCTGGGAGGCGCTCATTACCCCGGCCGAGAGGGCCGCCGAGGCGGCGATGGAGGCGGCGACGGAGGCGGGCGACCTTGCCGCGCTCGCCGATCTTGAAGTACGCTACTGGGCTGACGGCCCTGGTCAGCCTGAGGGTCGCGCGGGGTCGAGCGTGCGGGAGCGGCTGCGGGAGATGATTCGCTTCACTCAGCAGAATCAGCCGGTCGAACCCACCCGTGAACACCTGTCGCCACCCGCGTTGACTCGCCTGGGGGAGATAAGCGCGCCCACGCTGGTGATGTATGGCGACCTGGACGAGAGTGTGGTGATGGAGGGCTGCGAGCAACTGGCGCGGGGCATCGCGGGGGCGCGTAAGATCGTGTTCCCCGGCGTGGCGCATATGGTCAACATGGAGCGGCCCACGGAGTTCAATCGGGTGGCGCTGGAGTTTCTGGGAGGTCTGGGCCTGACAGGGCGCTAAGTGTCTGTCAGCCTGGCATGCGCGAGGTAGGCGTATGGAGTTGCAGCAGAAGCTGGACCTGTTGAGCGCGGGGGCAGGCCTGGATGTGGACGAGGCCGCGCAGGTGGACCTGTGCGCCACGGCGGGCAAGCCTATGCCCCAGGGCCGGGCGCCGGTTGAGCTCGGCCGCTCGATCTCGATGCTGACGCGCTCCGATGGCAAGAAGGTTCCTATCCTCAAGGTGCTTCAAACGTCGGCGTGCGCCAAGGATTGTTACTATTGCCCGTTCCGCGCCGGCCGCGACTTCCGCCGCGCTGCCTTCACGCCCGAAGAGCTGGCCCGCGCGACGGATCAACTCTACCGCGCGGGGCGCATCCAGGGGCTGTTCCTGAGTTCGGGCATCGTCGGCAAGGGTGAGTACAGTCAAGAGCGGATCGTGGCGACGGCGGAGATTCTGCGTCGACAGTACGAGTTCCGCGGCTACCTGCATCTCAAGCTGATGCCGAATGCGTCGGAGGCGGCCGTCGAGCGCAGTATGCAGCTGGCTGACCGGGTGTCGGTGAATCTGGAAGCGCCGACGCCGGCCGCCCTGGAACGACTGTCAGGCACGAAAGACCTGGATAGCCTGCTCAACCCGTTACGGCTGGCGGCGCGCCTCGCGCCGGGTATTGGCCGCCGCGTCAGCCGCGTAACCCAGTTCGTCGTCGGTCCGGGTGGCGAGACGGACCGCGACCTGTTGCGCCGCACGGATGAACTGTATCACAAGGCGGGGTTGTGGCGCGCTTACTACAGCGCCTTCTCGCCCGTGCCTAACACGCCCCTGGATGGTCTGGCTCCGACGGATCCGCGTCGTGAGGCGCATCTGTACCAGGCCGACTTTCTGATGCGGCTGTACGGCTTCGGCGTGGAGGAGCTGCCGTTCGATGCCCTGGGGCGGTTGCCTGACGACCGTGACCCCAAGCGGGCGTGGGCCGATATGCGCCCCGAGTTGTTCCCGCTGGAGGTGAATCTGGCCCCTCGCGAGTTGCTGTTGCGGGTGCCGGGCATCGGTCCGACGTCAGTGGGGCGTGTGGTGGCGGCGCGGCGGGTGCGACGCCTCCGCTCGGTGGAGGACCTGGCGAAGTTGGGCGTGACCGTCGCTCGCGCTGCGCCGTATATCCTGCTCGACGGCAAGATCGCCCCGCGCCAACTGGTGTTGTTGCCAGGCTGATCACGCGGGTTGCTACCTGGCGGCTAGCTCTTGGTCGGTTCGCTGCGCGCCGACTCGATGTAGGTGACCTGGAAACGGCGGCGAAAGCGGCGCAGGACGCGCAGCAGCGGGGGCGCGAACAGGAACAGGACGATGAAGTTGGCCGCCGCGCCGATCAGGTCCCACCATAGGGATGTGGTGACATAAAATACGGCATAGCGCGGAATGGCTTCGGTCACGCCGAGTCCAGCCTGCCAGGACTGGGCGGGGTCACCGGCCACGAAGGGCCAGAACCACAGGTTCATGATGGCTCCAAACAGAAAGCCCCACGCGCCGCCGAACAACCCCAGAATCAGGGCCTCCAGGCGCGGGCGGGTGGGGGCCTTAGGCAGCCAGGCTGCCGTCAACCCCAGCCAGCCGAGCGCCCACATCTGATAGGGTAGCCAGGGGCCGATGCCGCCCGTCGCCAGCGCCGAGACGGCCATACTCAATGTGCCCAGCAGGAAGCCGAACTCTGCCCCAAAGACGTAGCCGCCCAGGATAGGCAGGAAGAACATCCCCGACGCTCCGGCTGGCGCGGGCACGATGCGCAGCGCGGCGTTCATGGCGACGAGCACGCCCAATAAGGCGACCGTCCTGGCATCGAAGCCGCGCGCCTCGACGGCGGCCAGGGTTGCCACCAGCGTCAGGCCTAACAAGGCGAAGAAGGCGATGGGCGCGTCGCCAGAATGGGCTGCGTCGGGGTTGGCGGCGCGGGCGGCGGGCAGGAAGAAGGGGTAGAGGAAGGCTGCGATGCCGGCCGCCGCCCCAACCGCCAGGCTACCCCAGCGCAGCCAGCGCGCTATCACGCGGCCGCCTCGTTACGTGGGCTGCTCGCAGCAACCGCGCGCACGACATCGTCCGGCGTTAGCCAGCCGCTGTCGGGGAAGAGCCGCGCGATCTGGCTTGCCAGGGCGGGCTGCCGCCGCATGACGGCAGCTGTTGGCCCAACGTCTACCATCTCCCCAGCCTGCAACACCACAATTCTATCCGCGGCGGCGGCGGCCATCTCTACGTCATGGGTGGTCAGTAGTACCCCTCGTCCTTGTCGTGCCTGGTCGCGCAGGAAGGCGGCCAGGTCGCTTTTCTGCGGGGTATCGAGGCCGCGCGTTGGCTCGTCGAGGAGGAGCAGCCGAGGCTCGGCGGCCAGTACGGCCGCCAGGGCTACCCGTTGCCGTTGCCCCACACTCAGGTCGCGTGGATAGGCGTCGGCCAGATCGGTCAGCCAAAGCCGCGCCAGGAGGTCTCCCTCGCCCGACAACCCCTGGGCGCGGC
>CAZJJF010000251.1:0-6143 GCA_964546245.1 uncultured Anaerolineales bacterium | reverse complement strand
ATGGGCGGCGCGGCGAGGTAGACCGGGTCGGCGACGGCCCGCTACCCCGCCGCGACTAGGTTTAGGCGGGTTCTCGCCGTCCGCGTTCAACGCCTGGGCCACCGCCGCGCTGGTGTCGGCCGTCGCCGTCGGGACAATTCGCTGCACCCGATAGCTGCCGCTGGGCACACGTAGCGCGTAGAAGTAGTAGGGCTTCCGGTGGCCGTCCAGGCGGAACACGCCCGTCGCCGAGCGCATATCGCGGGACAACACAGTCACATCACGCACCATAGTGGTCTACCTCCTTTCCGTCAGAGTGTAATAAGTCCAGGATAGGATGAGTATAGGCCTCGCCGCGCAGAGGGCGCAAATTTCCATCACGCTCCGCCGGGTAGCCATTGGACGCCCGCTGCGCGGCCGAGCTTACGCCAGTCTCCCTGTTTCTACCTCTATAGCAAGCACAAAACAGACCACGACGCCGAGGTTACAGCCGACCACCGACCGCCCGATAGACGCCCTCTACTGCCGCTGCGTGATCATCGAGGCTGCGGGGCGGCCGCACCCCCTCGCGCAGCCTGACCAACGCCAGGGGGTCGCTGGTCAGGTCGTGCAGGACGACGGCCAGAGCATCCGCATCGCCCCGCGCTACGAGCCGCCCATCGACGCCATCGCGCACCCGGTCCGCCAGCGCGCCCAGCCGCGACGCCACCACGGGCGTACCCGCTGCGAAGGCTTCCTGCGCCACGAGATTGGATGTCTCCGGCCACACCGACGGCACGACCACCAGGTCCAGGTCGGCCATGAGCTCGGTGCGGCGCTCGGCGGCAAACGGCCCCAGAAAGCGAATGCGCGGGTGGCGGGCCAGGCTCGTCAGGCGGCGAGCGTAGTCGGGGAAGGGGCGCGGGTCGCCGTAGATGACCAGGTCGGCCGCATCGTCGGGCAGGCGGTTGAAGGCCTCGATGAGCACGTCCACGCCCTTCTGCCACGCCAGCCCACCCACATAGCCGATGCGCGGGCGGGGGTGGGCGCGGCGGGACGGGCGCGGTCCATAGGCGATGCCGTGCTCCACGACGTGGATACCCCCGGCGGGTGTGCCCTGCTGGATGAAGCGGTCGCGGACGAAGGGTGTCGGCGCGATGAGGGCGTCGGCCTGGCGCAGCGCTGCAGTCAGCAGTCGCGCGCGGTAGGCGAACAGACCCGCCACCACCGGCGTGGCGGCGACGGCAATGCCCCCTTGCAGGGGGTCGAGGGCAACGCCGCCGTGGTGAGCGGCGCAATCGGCGCAGTTCAGCCATAGCCGTGGTCCCTCGCACAACGCGCCGGTGTGGCGCACCAGCTGGGCGTTGCCGCAGAAGGCCCACCAGTCGTGGAGCGTCCAGACGACGGGAATGCCGCGCGCCTTCGCCACCGCGACCAGTCGCGCTGACAGCCCCTTGAGGTGCTGGACGTGAACCACGTCAGGCGGCTGCGTATCGAGCAGGACAGCGAAAGCGGCATCGAGGGGTGGGTTGTGGAAGGAGCGGACGAAGAACTCAAGGGGGTGGCGGGCGGGCCGCGCCGACGGCGCAAAGAGGGCCACCCCGTCCGGCAAGCTATTGGCGCGAAGCGTGATAGGCGGCTCGCTGACCCGGTCGGCCCAGCCATGCAGCACAGCGACGGTATGCCCGTGGGATGCCTGGTGTGCCGCGAGAGTCTGGGTGTAGACCTCGACGCCGCCGCGCCGGTCGGGGGGGTACTGGTGGCTGATATGCAGGATACGCATGCTCTACTCGAAGCCAAGCCAATCCACCAGGATACCCAACTGCCGCTGGTCAGCCCCGCCGGGCGTGAAGGTCGGGCTGACCAGCCGCACCTCCGCCGTGGACCCCAGGGCCAGATCCGCCGGGAGAGGCAGCAGATATTCAGCCAGATCAGACCTCACGTCGAGGCGGCCCACCGCCCGGCCATCAATGGCGATATCCAGCGGCGTCACCTGCCCCGGTCGGCCCGCCAGTCGCAGCCGCAGCCGCGTGGCGCCCGGCGCGGTGGCGACACGCACCACAGCGTCGCCGTTCGTCCAGCGAAAGTCCAGCGAGCCGTCGCCCTCGGCAGCGTACAGGCCATCGACCACAGCCAGGGCGTCCACATTCCCCACATCCACCCGCCCGCCGCCTGTCGCGCCGAGGCGGTAGAGGCTGGCCGAAGGGCGATAGGCTGTCCAGGCCGAAGGGGGGGTATCCAGTGTCGCTTCCAGCGCGCTCAGGCTGAGTTGGACGCGCTCCTTAGGCGTCAGGGCAAGGCTCTCCGCGCCTGGCAGTGTCGCGCCCTCGCTCAGCAGCAGATACACCGGCCGCCCCTGACTTTGCCACGCCTCGAAAGCGCGGCGGTAGCGCGTTGGGTCGCTGACGTCGTACAGGCTCACGGCGTCGCGTCCGAAGATGAATTGGAGTGGCGTGCCGAAGAACGCGCCATTCCCAACCGGATCAGCGTCGCGAAAGACCAGCACTGCGTTGGGTTCCACGCGCGCTGCCAGCGCGCCCAACTGCCCCACCGCGCCGCCCATCTCGCGCCCCGCTGCCACGCGCCACGTCACCGGCAAGATCGCCACCAGCATCGCTGCCCCCAACGCCACGGCGGCCACAGGCCGCCAGAAGCGCGCCGGGCCGCTCAATGGGCGACCGCCGGGGCGCGCCTCCTTGAGCCAGCCACCGAGCCAGGCCAGGGCATACCCGGCGAAGAGGGTGAAGGCGGGCAGCACCACGGGCACGTAGCGGCGCATGACGTAGATGTGGCGCGGGTTGTTGATGGGATTCGCCAGGTATAGTACCGAGAAGAACAGGCCAACAGCCAGCAGCAGCCATACCCGCGACCATGGCGCGCGCCACGCCGCCAGCGCCGCTCCCGCCACGGCCAGCGCCACACCGACCGGTGACAGGTACCATCCCAGTTGGACGAGGCTCAGTTGCGGCGCGTAGGTCACGGTTGCGCCGTACCACACGCTCCAGGTCGCACCCGCGCCGAAGAGGGGGCGCACGAAGTAGGCCCATAGGCCGAGGCCAACGATGGCGAGGGCAAGAACGGCGCGGCCGCGACTCAACGCGGCCATTACGGTGGGCGCGTTCATGTCCAGCCGCCGCCGTCGCGCCACCAGCCAGGCCGCGCCCACCGCGACGACAGCCAGGGTAGCCGCCGCCAGCAGCGGCCGCAGCAGGGGCAGTACGCCGGCGGTGTTGCGCACGTAGGGCCACGCAAACTGCGCGGCGTAGAACGCCGCGAGCGCGCCGAGGACGAGGGCCGGCGTGAAGAAGGCGGCTAGTCCCCTGCGTCGCCCCGCCCAACGCGAGTGGCGACGCGACACGAGGAACCACGCGGCCAGGCCTGCCGGTAGCGCCAGCAGAAAAGGGGTGTCGATACGGGTCAGCAGCACGCCGCCCAGGGCCAGCCCCGCCAGCGCGCCCAGGCGAGGCGGGAAGCCGTCGCGGACGTAGATGGCAAAGGCGGCAAGGAGCGCCCACACCAGCGACTGTGTCAGCGCCTCGGAGGTCGTGTAGCGGCTGAACCACACTTGCGGCGCGACCAGCATCAGCCCAATCGCGCCTAGCGCGGCAGGGAACGGGCCGAGCGCCCAACGCCCGGCCAGGTACACCCCCAGTACCCCCAGCGCACCCCACAGGGCGAGGGACGCCAGGGCGGGCCACAGGCCGCCCAGACTGTAGAAGATGGCGAGCCAGACCGAGTGCAGGGGGAAGAACTGGGGCAGGCTCACACCCTGCGCCACATCCACGGCGTAGAAGCCGGGAAAGCGCAGCGGCAGGTCGCTGCCATCGGGAAAAGTCAAGGTGAAGGCGGATGCTACGTCTGGCCCCAGGTCGGCCAGCAGCGGCTCGCGGACTACGAGATCACCGCTGCGGGCCAGATGGGCGGCGATGGACATGTATACGCCCGCGTCGGCCCCGCCCGTAATGGTCTCGTGGGGACGGGCAAATACAGCCAGGGCGACAACGAACCCGAACAGGGGTACGAGGTCAGACCGCGTGGGGGGGCGAAACACGGAAGCGAGGCGCGTCCCAAGCGGCCCCCGCCGTCGTCCCGCCAGCCAGGCCAGCCCGCTGAAGGCAGCCACGACGAGCAGAAGCAGGCCCATCCGGAACATGCCGAGCATCGCCAGAACCAGGGCCAGCGCGCCGCTGATAACTGTCGAGACGATGACAACCCGCCACGTGGCTTCGACCAGGCCACCAGCGCGGGCCGGTGGCGGCGACGGCGGGAGAGCGGCCAGCAGGCTGGCGCCGGGGACAAGTAGCAAGAAGGGGAGCAGCAAAACCAGCCGCGCCAGCCCGGCGGCGTCTATGGCCATGTCACATCCGCGTCATAGCTGAGGGTTTCATGCCGAGGGGCGTTCCTCACGCTGGCCGCGCCGCTCATGGGCCTGCTCCGTCATACTTCGCATGCTGTCTCAAGCCTGAAGACATAGGTTGCCCTGTCCTGCCCAGGATGGGGCAATTCTACTCGTTATGACGGGCGAGGGGAACTTCTCTCAAGCCCTTGACCATGCTGCATAAGGGTCTATCATTGGGCGGCAGAAGGAGAAAGGGTGATCCTATGAGCTGGCAGGACCTGGAGAGGGGCGCGCCGGAACTGGCCGCCTTTGGCGTCGAGCGTTTTCGGCGCTTTGATGTCGCCTACCTGGCGACGATACGCGCCGACGGCTCGCCGCGTGTGCATCCCGTCACGCCGATTGTCGGGCCGGGCCGCCTGTTCCTCTTCATGGAGCCGACCTCGCCCAAGGGCCACGACCTGCGCCGCGACCCCCGCTACGCCCTGCACGGCGCGGTGAGCAGCTCCAGCGGCGAGAGCGGCGAGTTCTTCGTCGCCGGCCAGGCCGCGTTCCGCGACGACCTGGCGACGCGCCAACTGGCAGCGTCGCTCGCCTCGTATGCGCCCGCCGACCGCTACGTCCTTTTCGAGTTGAGCGTCGAGCGCGCCTCGTCCACCGTCTACATGGACGGCCAGCCCATTCGGCGGCGCTGGAAGGCCGAGGCGGAGTAGGGTATCCGTTCTCGCGGAGACTCTACTTCGGTTGTCGGAAGACAATCGACCGTCATGCCGACGGCAGGAGGCATCTCCGCTCTTGTCGGCGCGGAGACCCCTCCTATCGTCGGGGTGACAGTCGAAGGTCACGAGCGATACGGGCATCATTCTGTCGCCGCGCTAACCCTCCCCCCATGCTCTACGCTCCACACTCCACGGCATCGCCACATTCCCCCACACCTCCACCGCCACCCCGTCGCGCTGGCCGGTCCATAGCGGCTGCGTGCAGGTGTGCCGCAGCAGGTTCTTCCACAGCCGCGCCTTCTCGAAGGTCGCCTCATTCGCGCTGAAGAGGTCAAACACCGAGCGCGACGCCACCAGCACCATCTTCTTCTTGGCGCGGCTCAACGCCACCGTCAGGCGGCGCGGGTCCAGCAGGAAGTCGCTCGCCGCCAGCAGGTACTCGCGGTTGCTCTCTGTCGCGCTGACGAGAATCACGTCCCGCTCGCCACCCTGGAAACGCTCGACGGTATCCACCGCTGTCAGGCGCAGCGCGCCCGTGGCCGGGTCAGTCACGGTCAGGTACGGGTAGTCGGCGATAAGCGCGGCGCGCTGAGCGCGGTGGGGCACAACCACACCCAGCCCATGGCTGCCGTCCAGCCCATAGCGATGCACCAGCGTGTCAAGGACCGGCCCGACAAGGCGCTCCTCGAAGACGTTGCGCGTCTGACTGTCGTCCTCGTGGTGGAGGACGACCACCAGGGGATGACCCGGCGATAGCACGGCGGCGACGAAGTCGTCGTCGATGGAGAGCGAGTCGAGGGTATCGCGACGCCGCGAGAAGTAGTTGATGTCGTCGCGGCTGTAGATCTCTTCGCGCAGGAACTCGGCGTGGTCGTGGTGGACGCGGAAACTCTCCTCGAACTTGATCATGGGTGGGTTGAGCGTCCGCAGCGTCTCGAATAGGGACTCGTAGGCCTTGTACTCGCGGAAGGTGCGGCGCGGCTCGTTGTCCCAATCGTGCTGGACGATGGGCGGCATCTGGCGGTGGTCGCCGACGACGATCAACTGGCCGTCGGGTCGGAGGAGCAGGGCGGCCATCACCGCCTCGGGCAGGTTCATCTGCGACGCCTCGTCCAGGGCCAGGCAGTCGA
>CAZJJF010000250.1:0-6194 GCA_964546245.1 uncultured Anaerolineales bacterium | reverse complement strand
TTCTTCGACGCGCGGACCGTGGCTGTGCTGCCCTACGACCAGTACTTGAACCGTTTCCCAGCTTACTTGCAGCAATTGACCATGGAGAGCAACGGCAAATACGTGACGCTCGAAGGCGCGTCTATTCGCGACTACCAGACGGGGCCGATCTACTGGGGCGAGCCGGGGACCAACGGGCAGCACTCCTTCTACCAGTTGATTCACCAGGGAACGAAGCTCATCCCGTGCGACTTCATCGGCTTCGCCAACACTCTCAACCCGCTGGGCGACCATCATGACATCCTGATGTCCAACATCTTCGCCCAGGCGGAGGCCCTGGCCTTCGGCAAGACGGCCGAGGAAGTCAAAGCGGAAGGCACGCCAGACTGGCTGGTTCCCCATCGCACCTTTGAAGGCAACCGGCCGAGTAGCGTCATCCTGGCCGACCGCCTGACGCCGGACATCCTCGGCAGGTTGGTCGCGCTGTATGAGCACAGCGTGTTCACCCAGGGCATCATCTGGGACATCGATTCCTTCGATCAGTGGGGCGTGGAACTGGGGAAAGTGTTGGCCGCGCGCATCATCCCTGAGCTGGAGAGCGCCCGCCCACCCGATCTCCACCACGACAGTTCCACCAATACCCTGATTCGCCGCTATCGCGCGCTGCGCGGCCGGAGCTAACAGGGGAGCCTGGCCTCTGACCGCCAGCGGCCAGGAAGGACAGGTAGCGTCATGCCCAGCTTACACGTGTTTCCCGACCAGCAGAGTCTGGCGGATGGGGCAAGCGAGTTCATCGTACAGTGCGCGGCGCAGGCGGTGGCGGAGCGCGGTCGGTTCGTGGTCGCCCTCGCCGGGGGCAGCACCCCCCGGCCCACCTATGCGCGGCTGGCCGGCGCTGACAACAAGGACCGCATCGCCTGGGGCAAGACGCACGTCTGGTTTGGCGACGAGCGCTGTGTGCCGCCCGACGACGCGCGCAGCAACTACCGCATGGCGCGGGAAGCCCTGCTCGATCATGTGGCGCTGCCGCCAGCGAACACCCATCGCATCCTGGGGGAGATGGACCCGGCCCAGGCTGCCCTGGTCTATGAGCAGGAGATGCAGCGTTTCTTCCGCGTCGCCACGTTGCCCCGCTTCGATCTCATCCTGTTGGGCATGGGCGACAATGGGCATACGGCGTCCCTGTTCCCGGGCACGGCCGTCCTGCGCGAGGCAACGCGCTGGGTCGCGCCCCAATACGTCGAAGTTATGTCAACATGGCGAGTGACGTTCACCGCCCCCCTCATCAACGGGGCGCGCGCTGTGGCATTTCTCGTGGCCGGCGCAGGCAAAGCCGATATGCTGTGGAATGTGCTGCACGGGCCGTATCAACCCGACGTGTGGCCCTCGCAGTTGATTCAGCCGCCAGCCGGTGAGTTGCACTGGCTGGTGGACGCGGCGGCGGCGGTGAAAGCGGAGGCGGGGTAAAGGAGTGGGTATGCATCCAGCTTCGGCCGCGGCCGATTCTCTGGCGCAGTACAAGGAACAGGCAGCGCAGCGAGCGGTCCAATTCGTGCAATCCGGCATGAGAGTAGGCCTCGGCACCGGCAGCACGGCCATCTTCGCCACGCGCCTTATCGCCGAACGGCTACAAAGCGGCGAGTTGCGCGACATTGTCGCCTTCGCCACCTCCAGGGCAACCGAACAGGAGGCCATCCGGCTCGGCATCCCTCTGCTGCCGGACGCCCTGCCCGAGGACATTGACGTGACGATTGACGGCGCGGACGAAGTTGATCCGGCGATGAACCTGATCAAGGGCGGTGGCGGCGCACTGCTGCGCGAGAAGATCGTCGCCCAGGTCAGCGCGCGCGAGATCATCGTGGTAGATGAGACCAAGCCATCACCCCGATTGGGGACGCGCTGGCCCGTGCCCGTCGAAGTGATTCCCTTCGGCTGGCTGGCGCAGGCGCGCTATCTCGAAGCCCTCGGCGCGACGTACACCGTCCGCCAGGCGCGTGACGGCGTGCAGTTCGTCACCGACTCGGGCAATATGATTCTGGATTGCCACTTCGGTCCCATCAGCGATGTGCGGCAGTTAGCGGCGGCGCTGAATGCCCGCGCGGGCATCGTCGAGCATGGCCTGTTCCTCGATCTCGCCACTGACCTGATTGTCGCAGGCCCAGGAGGTGTGAGCCACCGCACGCGGCAGGGTCGCTGACCACCCCAGCGCCGAGGAACATCGAGCATGCGCACGACGCCTGGCGCTTATGGCTGCCAGGCGTCGTGGTATGTCACATGGGCCGCTACGGTTACGCCAGCTCACGCTCTTCCTGGCAGCGGCGGACTACCTGCTCCAGGATGGAGATGGGTTGCGCGCCGACCACGAGATATTTGTCGTCGAAGACGAGGGCAGGAACGCCAGTCAAGCCGTAGGTGTGGGCGGTACGAACGTCATTCAGCATCGCCTGCTGGTAGGCGGGATCGTCCAGGGCGACCAGGAAAGCCGCGCGGTCGAGGCCCACCGAAGCGGCCAGGTCGGCCAGCAAGTCGCGGTCACTGATGTTGCAGCCCTTCGCCCAGTAAGCCTGGGCAACGGCGTCGTGGTAGGCATTCCCCAGCCCCTGCCTCTGGGCGACCTGCTCACCGATGAGGGCGGGTCGGGTGTCGATATCGAAGGGTCCGATATTGAGGTTCAGCCCGTACTCGCGCCTGGCACGGTCGATAAGGTGCGGGCGGGCTTTCTCGACGTAGGCCTTGAACTCGCTGGTCATGGGCGGCGAGCCGGGCGGCCGCAGCTCAAAGGCGTGCCATTGGATGTCGAGAGCATACTTCTGCTTGAGGCGTTCCAAACTGGAGCCGACGAGAAAACAGTAGGGTCAGGCGTAGTCGGACCAAACGTCGATTCTGATAGTCATGATTGCTCCATGCGGCAGCACGCCAGCCAGCGAAGACTGGCTCGCGGCATGCTGCCCCATAGGTAAGGCGTCGCCCGCCCCGTCGTTCTTACATCGCGGCTACGAGGCGGCATGGCGCAGCTCGCGCAGACGCAGCATGACATCGTTCGCGCCGCGGCCGAAGGTGTCGTGCAGGCGTTGGTACTCGGCGAAGAGCTGCGCGTAGAGTGCGCGGTTTGCCGCGTTGGGCGTATAAGTCTCGCCAGTATCGGCGACCATTGACTGGGCCGCCTCGGTGAGCGAGTCGAAGCCCCCCGCTGCCCGCCCGGCGGCCAGCGCGCCAAGCATGGCCGCGCCCAGGGCCGACGCCTGGCCGGTGCCGCCAACGACGAACTCGCGGCCGGTCACGTCGGCGTAGATCTGCAAGAGGAGCTTGTTGCGCTCGGCCAGGCCGCCACACGCCACCAACTCGTCGACGCGCACGCCGTGCTGCTCAAAGGTATCGACGATAATTTTGGTTCCGAAGGCGGTCGCCTCGATGAGGGCGCGGTAGATGTCGGGCGGGCGCGTACCGAGAGTCATACCGATGAGCAGGCCACTCAGCCCGGCGTTGACCAGCACCGAGCGGTTGCCGTTCCACCAGTCCAGGGCGATGAGGCCCGCCTCGCCGGGGCGTTGCTGGGCAGCGTCGCGCTCTAGCGCCTCGTAGACGCTCAACCCGGCGTCGGCGGCCTGGCGCTCATACCAGCCAGGCACAGCGTTCTCCACGAACCACTGGAAGATGTCGCCCACACCGGCCTGGCCGCCTTCGTAGCCGTACAGGCCGGGGATGATGCCGTCGCCGACGACGCCACTGATACCCGGCACGAGGCGCTGTTCCTCGTCCACAATCATATGGCAGGTGGACGTACCGAGGATGAGGGCCATGCGGCCCGGCGTGGTGACGCCTGCGCCCGGCACGGCAGCATGGGCGTCGATGGTCGGCGCGGCAACGGCGATGCCAGGGCGCAGGCCCATCCATGCCGCGGCCCTGTCGGTGAGATAGCCGACGCGGGAGCCAGGCGCGACGACTTCGCCGGCTGCCTTGGTGCGATGAAAGCCGTCGAGGCGCGGATCGAGGGCACGCAGAAAGTCGTTGCTAGGGTAGCCGGTGGCCTTGTTCCACATACCCTTGTAACCGGCGGCACAGGCGTTGCGCCGCTCGACGCCGGTCATCTGCCACACGACCCAGTCGCCCGCCTCGACGACGCGGTCCATCGCTGCGTACACATCCGGCGCTTCGTCCAGAATCTGTAGCGCCTTACTGTGTAGCCACTCCGAGGAGATGCGTCCACCATACAGGGACAGCCACGCCTCGTCACGTTCCACGGCGACGGCGTTGATACGGTCGGCCTCTGGCTGAGCGGCGTGATGCTTCCACAGCTTGGTCCAGGTGTGGGGATTGTCCTTCCATTCGGCCTCGAAGCACAGGGGCGTACCATCGGCCCGCGTCGGGAGGACGGTACAGGCGGTGAAGTCGAGGCCGATACCGATGACATCTTCAGCTGACACACCCGCTACCTTCAGCGCCTCCGGCACCGCCTGCTTGAGAGTCTCCAGATAGTCGGCGGGGTTTTGCAAGGCCCAGTCGGGACCGAGGCGGATGCTCGTCCCCGGTAACTTCTCGTCGATGACCCCGTCGGCGTAACGATAGGTGGCGCTGCCGACAGTCTTGCCGCTGCCGACATCGACCACGACGGCGCGTCCCGACTCAGTGCCGAAGTCCAGCCCCAGGGCATACTTCGAGTTGCTCATCATTCCCACCTCATTGTGTTACACCCCCGCGCGGTTACGGATGACAATCTCAGACGTCGCCTGGCGCGTGGCAGGCGTGTAGCCCGCCAGGGGTAGCGCGCGCTCGTGGATGGTATCGAGAATCCACTCCTTCTGCGGGAAGAAGAGGTCTTCCACCTCGGCGGCGGGCGTGATCCAGTTGCGCGCTCCGACGACGGCGATGGGGCCGTCCAGGTAGTCGAAGGCCAGCTGCGTCAGGTTCGACGCGACGGTGTGCATGAACGACCCTCGCTCGCACGCCTCGGACACCAGGACCGCCTTACCCGTCTTGCGAATCGACTGCACCAACGGCTCGTAGTTCAGCGGGTTCAGGAAACGCAGGTCGATGATCTCCGCCGCGACGCCGTACTTCGCCAGTTCGTCGGCCGCCTCCAACGCCGTGTACAGGGCGGGGCCGAGGGTGATCAGGGTCAGGTCGCTGCCCTCACGCCGTACCACCGGCTCGCCCAGCGGGACCTCGTAGTACTCGACGGGCACGCCCCCCTGAACCAGCCGCTCCGGTTCGGGGTATAGCCGCTGGCTCTCGAAGAAGATCACCGGGTCCGTCCCTCGCAGCGCCAGGTTCAGCATCCCCTTGGCGTCGTAAGGCGTCGCCGGGTAGAACACCCGCAGGCCAGGGATGTGAGCTACCAGGGCCGACCAGTCCTGGGAATGCTGCGCCCCGTACTTGGCCCCCACCGAAATGCGCAGCGTCAGGGGCAGTTCCAGCAGCCCCGCCGACATGGCCTGCCACTTCGCCATCTGGTTGAAGATCTCGTCGCCCGCGCGGCCCATGAAGTCGGCGTACATCAACTCAGCCACCACGCGGCCGCCGCTCAAGGCGTAGCCGACCGCCGTGCCCACGATCGCCCCCTCCGAGATGGGGGAGTTGAACAGGCGATGGTAGGGTAGGCACTCCGTCAGGCCACGATAGACGCCGAACGCCCCGCCCCAATCGCGATTCTCCTCACCGTAAGCCACCATCGTCGGGTCTTCGTAGAACCGATACATTATCGCCTCGAACAGGGCCTCGGCGTAGGTCAGCGTCTTGAGCTTGGGGTGGGGCTGGCCGTTGGCGTCGACAGCGAAGCGGAACTTGCTCTCCGTCACGGCCAGGCGGCTGGCGGGCTTCGCCAGCCGCACCTCCGGCGTTCCCTCGGCCATGCGATCCTTGACCTTGTCGGAGAACATGACGGCCACGATGGCCTCGCCAGCCAGGCGCGGCGAGGAATCCAGGTCAGCGGCGGCGCGCAGGGCCTGGCTGACACGCGCCACGGCCTCGGCGCGGATGGTGTCGAGGGCTGTCGCCTCGGCAAGGCCGTTGTCAAGCAGGTACTGGCGGTAAGTGTGCAGCGAGTCGACACCCTGCCACAGGTCCATCTCGGCCTTGTCGCGATAGCTCGACGCATCCGACGGCGAGTGGCCCGAGAAGCGATAGGTCACCACATCCAGCAGCACAGGACCGCGCCCGCCCTCCAGGACCGGCCGCTTGCGGGCAATGGCGTCGGCCACAGCCAGCGGGGTGAGGCC
>CAZJJF010000249.1:0-6225 GCA_964546245.1 uncultured Anaerolineales bacterium | reverse complement strand
CCACATCGCCAGGGCGCGCACCTCGTTGATGTCCACCTGGTGGTGATAGCGGATGCCGCCCTTGCTTGGCCCGCGCACCAGGCTGTGGTGGACACGGTAGCCCGTAAAGACGCGCGTCGATCCATCATCCATCTCGACCGGAAAGCGGACCGTCAGCTCACGTTGCGGCCGCTTGAGGACTTCGACGACGCCGGGGCTGACGTCGATGTACGATAGGGCCTTATCCAGCTGTATCAGGGCGTTTTCGTAGGGGTTATGGGTGTGGGTATGACTTTGGGTCGGCGTCGACATGAGTCCTCCGGGCGTATCGTGGGGCGCGTGGGGTTGGGGCCTAGACGAATAGCTCGCTGATAGACTGATTGGTTTGGATGCGGTCGATAGCCTGCGCCAACAGGGGCGCGACGCTGAGAACGGTGAGTTTGGGGAAGCGCTTTTCGGGCGGGATGGCGATGGTATCGGTGACGATCAGGCTGGTGATCACACTATCCTGAATCCGTTCCGCCGCGCCCGGCGACAGAACAGCATGGGTGGTGGCGGCGTAGACCTCGGTAGCGCCTTGCTCCACCAACATATCGGCGGCCTGAACGAGGGTGCTGCCAGTGGAGACGATATCATCCACGAGAACGCAGGTCCGGCCCTTGACGTCGCCGATCATGCCCCGCACCTCCGAAACGTCGGGGCTGGGGCGATGCTTTAAGATGATAGCGAAATTCGACTGGGTGCCAAATCGCTCCTGGAAACGTGATGCGCGGTCGACCGCGCCCTCGTCCGGCGCAACGATGGCGGTACAGGCGGCGGGCAGACGCTCACTCAGATAGTCGGCCAGCAGGGGGCCGGCGCGCAAATGATCAACCGGGATGTCGAAGAAGCCTTCGAGGGCGCGGGCGGTCAGGTCAACAGTCAGGACGCGGAGCGCCCCGGCGGTGGTGACAAGATTGGCGACCAGCTTGGCAGAGATCGGTTCGCGGCCAGCGGTCTTCTTCTCCTGTCGGGCATAGCCGAAGTAGGGAATCACGGCTGTGATGCGCTGTACCGATGCGCGACGCAGCGCATCGATGATGATCAGCAATTCCATGAGATGGTGGTTGACGGGGGCGCTGGTAGACTGGATGACGAACACATCCGCGCCGCGCACGTTCTCGTGAATCTGGACGCGAACTTCGCCATCGCTGAAGGTGCTGACGGTCGCTTCACACAGGTGAAGCTGAAGGTGTTGGGCAATGGCCTCGGCGAGGGGTCGATTGGCGTTGCCCGACAACAACACGAGATAGCCTGATTTCATCGCCGCCTCCAGAGGATAGCCGCGGCGGCTAGTATTTCCGCACTAGAGCGCGGTACACGGCCGGCTGGCGGCTCTGGATAATTTGAAATTCTTCGCGATAACGCCGCACCTGGTCGAGATCGATGCGGGCCACGCCGTAGCCTTCCCCCGGCTCGTCCACCAGCGCCAGCGCCTCACCACGTGGCCCCACGATCATACTCTGGCCGAAGAAGGTGAGGGTGACTTCCTCACCGACGCGGTTGGCGGCGGCCACGTAGACGGAGTTCTCGAAGGCGCGCGCCACATTGTAGGCGCGCCACTCGTCGGCGTGGGGTTCCTCCCAGTTGGCGAGGACGAGAAGCAACTCGGCGCCGTCGAGGGCCAGGCTGCGGGCGGCCTCCGGGAAGGCCTGGTCCCAGCCGATGAGCATCCCCACGTCGCCGAAGGCCGTCTCGAAGACCGGCAGGCGGAAGCCAGGGCGGAAGGTCATCCGCTCTTCGCCCTTGAGATGTATCTTGCGATAATCGCCCAGGACTTCGCCCTCATTGTTGATGAGAATCGCAGCGTTATACAGGACCGACTCCACTTTCTCCTTGATGACCATGCCGAAGGCGATATGGGTATTGAACTCGCGGGCCCGCTGGGCCATGATATTGGCGCTGGGGCCGGGGATGCGCTCAGCCAGATCGGTGAATCCGACGCCGACCTCGTAGCCAGTCGTCATCAGCTCCGGGAAGACGATGAGATCGACTTTCTGGCGGCGGGCGATTTCGTCGATGATGTCGGACATGTGGGCGAGGTTCTGCTGGACGGAGCCAAGCTCTGGCCTGGCCTGCACCACTGCCACGGTCACTTCGCGCATTCGGGGTGTCCTTCGCTGCTATGGAGGAAACATCGTGGAGTTGCAAGGCGAATTGTACCCTGTGGCACAGGGCTAGTCAAAACTCTGGCACGCCCGCTGCTTGCTCCCCGGTAGGGGGTGTGCTACCCTATCCGCGAGGTGCCTATGAGCGACATGCTGGATTTCGCCGTCGAAACGGCGGCGGTGGCGGCGGGGGTGGTGCGTGAGCGCTACGAGGGGGATGTGACGGTGCGCGCCAAGTCGTCGGCAGTCGATTTGGTGACGGATGTGGACCACGCCGTTGAGACGCTGATTCTCGACCGTATCCGCGAGCGTTATCCTGACCACCACATCTACGCTGAGGAAACGTTACGCGATGCAAGCGTGCTGGCGGGTGAGGCGCCGGTGTGGGCGGTCGATCCACTGGATGGAACGGTCAACTACGCCCACGGTGTGCCTATTTTCGCCGTGTCGATGGCGTTGCTGGTCGGGGGGCGGCCAATGCTGGGCGTCATCGTCGACCCGATGCGCGGCGAGACGTTTACCGTCGAGCGCGGCCAGGGGGCCTTCGCCAATGGCCGGCGACTGCGCGTCAGCCAGACCGACAACCTGGGCGAGGCGCTGTTGGCGACGGGCTTCCCCTACAGTCGCGCCATTGATCCCGACAACAACCTGGATGCCTTCAACTACCTTGTGCTGCGCACCCGTGGCGTGCGGCGGGCCGGGTCGGCGTGCCTCGACATGGCGTGGCTGGCAGCGGGTCGCTTCGATGCCTACTGGGAGTTGGGCCTGCAACCCTACGACTGGGCCGCGGGCTGGCTGCTGGTAGAGGAAGCCGGTGGGCGCGTGACTGACTTCGGCGGTCGGCCGTGGGGCATCCACGATGGCCCGTCGCGAATGGCTGTCAGCAATGGCCGGCTGCACGACGCGCTGGTGGACGCGCTGCGCGTGGCGCGCGGCGGCAACGTTTAGCGAGGGGGCGACATGCGCAAGGAAATCACGCTCTTGCTCCAGGAATTGGAACGGCGCGACACCGCCGAGCGCGAGCAGGGGATGTCTCGCGCCGAGCGCGCGCGTAATCTGCGCCCCGAGGCGGGTCGCTTCCTCAACCTGCTGATCAGAATCGCCCGCCCCCGACTCATCGTTGAGGTGGGCACGTCCAACGGCTATTCAACGCTCTGGCTGGCCGAGGCGGCGCAGGCCGTCGGCGGCAGCGTTATCAGCCTGGAAGTGCGAGAGGGCCGCCACTACGAAGCGCAGGCGAACCTGGCGCAGGCAGGGCTGGCCGACGTGGCCGACCTTCGCCTGGCCGATGCCCATGAGGAGATTCCCGGCATCAAGGGGCCGTTTGACCTGGTCTTTCTCGATGCCGAAAAAGAGGACTACGTAGCCCTGGCCGAGCGCCTGCTGCCCAAGCTGCCGTGGGGCGGGCTGCTTGTCGCTGATAACATCACATCCCACGCCGAAACGAAGCCCTACCTGGCCGCGCTGGCCGCCGACGCGAGTCTGCTGACGACGGTCGCCCCTATTGGGCACGGGCTGGCCCTCACCATGAAGCTGGGCAAGCCTTTCCCAGAGGCCTTCGTCACCACCCTGGCGGCACAGGAAGAGCGGGGGCGCACCCAGAAGAGCCTGGCGCAGGTTCCCCGCGACGTGGGCGCTCTATTGTACATGCTGGCCCGGGCGAGCGGCGCGAAGCGCATCCTGGAGCTTGGCGCATCGGGCGGCTACGCGACGTTGTGGCTGGCCCAGGCGGCGCGCGCCACCAAGGGGCACGTCACCACGATCGAGCGCGACTCTGCGAAGGTTAACCTGGCGCGGCGCAATCTTGGCCTGGCCGGCGTGGCCGACAGCGTGAGCATCGAGATGGGCGATGCCGAGCGCGCCCTGGATCGCGTGCCAGGCCCCTTCGACTTCATCTTCTTCGACGCCGATCCCCACGACCAGATCGACTATCTGGATGCGCTGCTGCCGTCCGTATCGCCCGGTGGCTTGTTGGTGTCCAACAGCCATCTTACCAACCCAATTGACCTGGCCGACTATACGGCCTACGTGCGGTCGGCGCCCGATCTGGCGAGCCTGCTGGTCCCGCTGGGCGCGGGCATCGAGGTGACCTGGAAGATGCGGCCACGCCGCCCGCCGCGATAGGGCAGCGCCGGGCTTTGGCATATAATTGGGCCAGGTATGGCCCGGCAGGGACTTGATTGGTATTTCACGTCACGATGGAGGGCGGCATGGCAGACGATAAAGGACCTCCCGACTCGGCGCCCAAGAGCAGCAAGACCGTCGCGGCGACTACAGAGGATCTGCGCCACAAGGCGGCTGACATCATTGACTCAGTCAACACTCAGCTGGATTCGCTCGAAGAGTCGGGGCAGATGGACAAGATTGCCATAGCAGGCCAGAAAGTGCCGGGACCGGTGGGCATGTTGTTCAAGGTGATCGACTCAGTTGACCCCGACGTTGTCCAGGCGACGGTCGAGAAGGCGCGCCGCGCGAATCCCAATCTCAGCGACAAGGAACTAGCCCAGAAGCTGACTCGCGACAAGGCCATCGCCACCGGCGCGATGGGCGCCACCAGCTCGCTGGTAGCTCTGGTGCCGGGCGTGGGCACGCTGGCAGCCCTCGGCATCGGAGTCACGGCCGACCTGGTAGCCACCTTCCGCCTCCAGACGGAGTTGGTCATGGAGATTGCCTACCTTACCGGCCATGACCTGTCGCCCACCGAGCGCCGCAATGCCGTGCTGGCTATCACCGGCCTGGGGGTGGGTCTCGATGCGCTGGCGAAGCGGGTTGGGACCAAGATGGCGATTGAGGTGAGCGAGCGGTATGCCAGCAGGGCGGTGCTGAAGGCCATCCCGGTGGCCGGTATCTTTGCCTCGGCGGGCGTCAACGTCCTGGCGACCAAAATCGTTGGCGACCGCGCCCTGGCCTACTTCACCGGGGAGCCGCTCGTTCCTTTCACCGAGCAGATTACGCAGGCCAGCGACGCCGTGGAGTTCCAGGCCCAGAAATTGTGGCGCATCGCGCAGGCGCAGGCTGCCTCACTGTCGGCCTCGGCCACGGCCGTCACAAAGGGGAAGGAACTTGCCCCCACACGCCCCGACCTGGGCGAGGCGAAGGATGCCGCTATCGCCAGGGCTAAGGAGTTTATCGACGCGACCTCGCCGAAACTCAGCGCGGCGAAGGACACGGCGGCGGAGAAGGCGAAGGGGGCGGCGGATGCCGCCGCTCCGCACCTGGACAGGGCCAGGGACGCGGCAGCCAGCCTGCCGGTCGTCGGTTCGGCCGCCAGCGCGGTCGGCGACAAGGCCAGGGGCCTGGCGGATGCGGCGGCCCCCCGGGTCAGCGATGCCCGCGAGGCTGTGTCGACCGCTATGCAGGATTTTGTTCGCCGTTGGAAGAAGGAGGCCGAAGAGGGCGAACCGCCCGGCAGCGATAGCGAGGAGGCGCAATCCTTCGCCAGTCGCCTCGTGGAACGCGCCAGCCAGTCGGCCCAGTGGGCTACGCGCAAACTGCGCCGCGAGGACGACGAGGACGATAGCGACGATAAGGACGACGAGGACTCGATCACGGCGTGAGCCGATGGCGCGCGGCGTGTCCCCAGGACCATCGCGCGCGGCTTTGGGAGGCGATTATGGCGATTCGCACGGTGGGCGTTATCGGCTGCGGGCTGATGGGGGCGGGCATCGCCGAGACGATGGCGCGCGGCCAATACAATGTCATTGTACGCGAAATTAACGACGAGGTGCTGCAGCGCGGTCTGGCGCGCATCCAGAAGAGCATGGCGACGGCCGTCGCTCGCGAGAAGATGAGCCAGTGGGATGCTGACGCGGCCTGGGCGCGCATCCGGGGCGTGACGGACCTGGCGGACATGGCTGAGTGCGACCTGGTGATCGAGGCGGCGGTAGAAAACCTGGACCTGAAACGCGAGGTGTTCACGAGCCTGGACCGCATCACGCCAGCCCACGCTATCCTCGCCAGCAACACATCCTCCCTGTCCATTGCCGCCATCGCCGCCGCCACGCGGCCGGAGCGTCGCGACAAGGTCATCGGCATGCACTTCTTCAACCCGGTGCCGGTGATGAAGCTGGTCGAGATCATCCGCAGTGTCGTGACCAGC
>CAZJJF010000248.1:0-6233 GCA_964546245.1 uncultured Anaerolineales bacterium | reverse complement strand
ATCCGAACGCGACCAAGACCCAGGTCAAGGAAGCGGTGCAGACCCTGTTTGATGTGGATGTGATCAAGGTGAACGTGGTGATCGCGCCGGCCAAGATGGGCCGGCGGGGGCGGGTGCGCCGGCTGGTGGTGCGCAACCCCGAGTACAAGAAGGCCATCGTCACCATCCGCGCCGACCAGAGCATCGACTTCTTTGAAGGCGTGAAGTAACGGAGCACAGGCATGGCCGTCAAAATCTACAAACCCACTTCGCCGGGCCGGCGCGACATGACCAGCCCGACCTTTGAAGAGATCACCAAATCCACGCCGGAGCGGCGGCTGACCAGCCCCAAGCGGTCTTCGGGCGGCCGGGACCACAACGGCACGGTGAGCGTGCGCCATCGCGGCGGCGGGCACAAGCGCCAACTGCGCCTGGTGGATTTCAAGCGCGAGAAGTTTGATATCCCGGCCAAGGTGGCCGCCATCGAGTACGACCCGAACCGCACGGCGCGCATCGCGCTCCTGCACTATGCCGATGGTGAGAAGCGCTACATCGTGGCGCCGCTGGAGCTCAAGGTGGGCGACACCATCGTCTCCAGCCGCCGCGAGGCCGACATCCGCGCCGGCAACGCCCTGCGCATCGCCAACATCCCGGTGGGCACGATGATCCACAACATCGAGATCCAGCCGGGCAAGGGCGGGCAGATCGCGCGCTCGGCGGGGATGGCGGCCCAGTTGCTGGGCAAAGAGGGCGATTACGCCCAGGTGCGCCTGCCTTCGGGCGAGGTGCGGCTGATCCGCCAGGAGTGCATGGCCACCATCGGCCAGGTGGGCAACCTGGATCACGCCAATGTCAAGCTGGGCAAGGCCGGCCGCAAGCGCCACATGGGCATCCGGCCGACGGTGCGCGGCACGGCGATGAGCCCCCGCGACCATCCGCACGGCGGCGGTGAAGGCCGTCAGCCGGTGGGCAAGCCGGGCCCGCGCAGCCCGTGGGGCAAGCCCACGCGCGGCTACAAGACACGGCGCAACAAGCGCAGCGACCAGTTCATCATCAAGCGGCGCGGGAGCCGCTAGCGGCAACGCAATAGGTGTTTCGCGTCCGCGGACGGCCTGGCCGTTTGCGCGCAGCGAGGAAAAGTATGTCTCGATCACTCAAAAAAGGGCCTTTTGTCCAGCCCAAGCTGTTGAAGCGGGTGGAAGCCATGAATCAGCGCGGCGACAAGAAGGTGGTGAAGACCTGGAGCCGCGCGAGCACGATCTTCCCGCAGATGGTGGGCCACACCATTGCCGTGCACGACGGCCGCCGGCATGTGCCGATCTATGTCACCGAGAACATGGTCGGCCACAAGCTGGGTGAGTTTGCGCCCACGCGGCTGTTCCGCGGCCACGTCTCCAAGGAAGAGAAGACGACGGCGACCGGGGAGAAGAAGTAGCCATGACCCAAGTACGAGCACAAGCCCGCTACGTGGGCATCTCCGCCCAGAAGGCGCGCCTGGTGGTGGACCTGGTGCGCGGCCAGCGGGCGGAAGAGGCCCTGGTCACGCTGCAGTTCATGCCCAAGACGGCCGCCCGGCATGTGTACAAGGTGGTGCGGACCGCGGTGGCGAATGCCGAGGAGAACTTCGGCCTGAACCGCGGCGACCTGATCATCGTCAAGGCCTTCGCCGACGAAGCCCCCACGCGCAAGTGGCGGCGATTTGGCGCGCGCGGCCGGTTCAAGCCGCTGTTGCGGCGCTCGTCGCACATCACGGTGGTGGTGGCTGAGAAAGAAGGAGCGGCGTCCTAATGGGTCGTAAAGTTCATCCGATTGGTTTTCGCCTGGGCATTATCAAGGACTGGGAGGCGCGCTGGTATGCGCCGCGGGGCAAGTACGCCGCCCAGCTCCAGCAGGATTTCCGGATCCGGGACCTGGTGTACGGCGAGGCGCCCAAGGCGGCCGTCTCCCGGGTTGACATCGACCGCTCGCCGTCCAGCGTGACGGTGACCATCTGGACGGCCAAGCCGGGCATCCTGATCGGCCGCAAGGGCGCGGCGGTCAAGGTGCTCCGCCAGCGGCTGGAGCAGCTCACCGGCACCAAGGTCAAGCTGGAGGTCGAGGAGATCAGCAAGCCCGATCTCGAGGCCAAGCTGGTGGCGGCCAACATCGCCGATCAGCTGGTGCGCCGCATCAGCCACAGCCGGGCCATGAAGCGCGCGATCGCCCAGGGCCTGAAGATGGGCGCGCTGGGCATGAAGATCGTGTGCTCGGGCCGGTTGGGCGGCTCCGAGATGTCGCGTCGCGAGGTGGCCCGTGAGGGGCGGGTGCCGTCGCAGACCTTGCGGGCGGACATCGACTTCGCCCGGGGGGAGGCCCTGACCACCTTTGGCCGGATCGGCATCAAGGTGTGGATCTACAAGGGCGAGAAGATGCCGGAAGCGGTTGAGATTCCGGAAGTAACCGAAGACGTGTACGTGAGCGAATAAGCGCTCGTCGCGAGGTGGAACTATGTTGATGCCAAAGCGCGTCAAATGGCGCAAACAAATGCGCGGGCGAATGACCGGCCACGAGACCCGCGGTGTGGAAATCTCCTTTGGCGAGTACGCGCTCCAGGCGTTGGAGCCGTGCTGGCTGACCCAGCGGCAGATTGAGGCCGCCCGCCGCGCCCTGGTGCGTTACATGAAGCGCCGCGGCAAGGTGTGGGTGCGGATCTTCCCGGACAAGCCGGTGACCCAGCGCGCGGCCGAGAGCCGCATGGGCAAGGGCAAGGGCGCCGTGGATCATTGGGTGGCCGTGATCCGGCCCGGCCGGATTATCTTTGAAGTGGCCGGCCTGCCCGGGGACGTCGCCAAGGAGGCGATCCGGCTGGCCTCCCATAAGCTGCCCATCAAGACCAAGATGGTGACCGCCGACGAGATCGTCGCCGGGGGAGGTCAGTGATGCGCGCCACCGAGATTCGGGCGCTGAGCACGGCCGAGATTGAAGGCAAGCTCGAAGACGCCCGCGAAGAGTTGTTCAAATTGCGCTTTCAGTTCCGCACCGGCCAACTGACCGACTTCACGCGGCTGCAGGCCGCGCGACGCTCGGTCGCGCGGCGGGCCACCATCCTGCGGGAGCGCCAGATTGCCGCTGGGCTGGCGGCCCAGAAGGAGAGTTGACATGCCGCGCCGTCGACTTGTGGGTAAAGTGACGAGCAACAAAATGACCAAGACCGTCGTGGTGGAGGTGGAGAGCAGCTACCGCCACCCGCTGTACGGCAAGGTCGTGCACCGCGCCAAGCGTTTCCTGGCGCATGACGAGCAGAGCTGCCAGATCGGCGACACGGTCCAGATTGTGGAGAGCCGGCCGCTCAGCAAGCGCAAGCGCTGGATGGTGGAAACCGTCCTCAACCGGGGCGTGCATGTGTCGGAGCTGGCGCCGGAGGGAGGGGCGGCATGATCCAGCAGGAGACGCGCCTTACGGTGGCCGACAACACGGGCGCTCGTGAGCTGTTGGTGATCCGCGTCATGGGCGGCTCCAAGCGCCGGTACGGCTACATTGGCGATGTGGTGGTGGCCACGGTCAAGACCGCGGCGCCGCAGGGGTCGGTCAAGAAGAGCGCGATCGTCAAGGCCGTGATCGTGCGCTGCGCCAAGGAGTTCAAGCGCGACGACGGCTCCTACATCCGCTTTGACGACAACGCCGCCGTGATCCTGGACGACGACGGCGAAAACCCGAAGGGGACGCGCATCTTTGGCCCGGTGGCGCGCGAGCTGCGCGAAAAGGGCTTTATGAAGATCGTCTCGCTGGCGCCGGAAGTGCTGTAGACCAAGAGGAAGGCCAGTGATGAAGCTAAAAATCAAGAAGGGCGACACCGTGGAGGTGATCGCCGGCAAAGACAAGGGCAAGCGCGGCGAAGTGCTGGAAGTGCTGCCGAAAGAGAACCGGGTGGTGGTGCAGGGCGTCAATGTGCGCAAGAAGCACAAGAAGGCCGCCCCCAACACCGCCGGTATGCAGGGCGCGCCGCAGATTGCCGAGTTCGACGCGCCGCTGAATGTGTCCAATGTCATGGTTGTCGACCCGAAGACGAATGAGCCGACCCGGGTCGGTTACCGCCGCGACGGCGACAAATGGGTCCGGATCGCCAAGAAGAGCGGCGAGCCCCTCGACAAATAAGGTCGAGGCAGGAGATAGGCGTTCAAATGCACAGGCTACATGAGCTGTACAAGACCGAAGTGGCGCCGGCGCTCAAGCGCGAGTTCGCCTTCCGCAATGTGATGGAAGTGCCGCGGATTGAGAAAGTGGTGGTCAATATTGGCGTGGGCTCGGAGACCCAGACGGACTCCAAGGCCCTGGATGCCGCGGTGAATGACTTGACCATCATCGCCGGCCAGAAGCCAGTGATCGCCAAGGCGCGCAAGAGCATTTCCAATTTCAAGCTGCGCGAGGGCAAGCCGATCGGCGTCAAGGTGACGCTGCGCGGCGAGCGGATGTGGTCCTTCCTCGACCGCCTGATGAACCTGGCCCTGCCGCGCGTACGCGACTTCCGCGGCGTCTCCGGCGACGCGTTTGACGGGCGCGGCAACTACACCCTGGGCCTGCGCGAGCAGCTGGTGTTTCCGGAAATCGATTACGACAAGATCGACAAGCTGCGCGGCATGGAGATCACGGTGGTGACCACGGCCCGCACTGACGAGCACAGTCGGCGGCTGCTGCAGCTGTTGGGGATGCCATTCCGAAAGAAAGGCGCGTAAGAGACGATGGCCAAGAAATGCATGACTTACCGCGAGATGCGGCGCAAGTATCCGGTGCGCGTGCGCAATCGCTGCAAACTTTGCGGCCGGCCGCGCGGCTTTATCCGCCGGTTCCAACTCTGCCGCATCTGCTTCCGTGAGCTGGCCCTGGCCGGGAAGATCCCGGGCGTGGTCAAGTCCTCATGGTGAGCGGTCGAGGAGATTAGGTATGCACAGCGATCCTATTGCCGATATGCTGACGCGCGTGCGGAATGCGCTGCGGGCCGGCCAGGTGTCCGTGGCGGTGCCGAGTTCAAAACTTAAGCAGGCGATCGCGCAGATCCTCAAAGACGAGGGCTATATTGCCGATTACGCGGTGCTCAAGGCCGACGACTTGCCGCAGGCCAGCCTCCGGCTGACCTTGAAGTACGTCGGTGAACGCCGCGACCGGCGGCCGGTGATTTCGGGCTTGGAGCGCATCTCCACCCCCGGCCGGCGCGTGTACACCCGCCGCGACGATATCCCCTGGGTGCTCTCCGGGATGGGCATCGCCATCCTGTCCACGCCGCGCGGCGTGATGACGGGCGCCAAGGCGCGCAAGCTGGGCGTGGGCGGCGAAGTCTTGTGCAAGGTGTGGTGACGGCCGTCGCCGCCGGGAGAAGCAAACTATGTCGCGAATTGGAAAGAAACCCATCACCATCCCGAAAGGGGTGCAGGTGGCCGTCGACGGCAGCACCGTCAAGGTCAAAGGCCCCAAGGGCGAACTGACGCGCGCTTTTTCGTCGGAGATCGGCATTGCCATCGATGGCGGGCACGTGAACGTGACGCGCTCGACCGATGCGCGCCAGATACGCGCGCTGCACGGCACCACCCGCGCCGTCCTGAGCAACATGATCCGGGGCGTCAGCGATGGTTTCAGCAAGAACCTGCAGATCGAAGGCGTCGGTTACCGCGCCGAGATGAAGGGCAAGCAGCTGGTCATGGCGTTGGGCTACTCGCACCCGGTGGTGGTTGATCCGCCGGCCGGCGTCGCTTTCGCCGTGGACGAGAAGGCCCGCCTCATCACGGTTTCGGGCATCGACAAGGAAACGGTGGGGCAGGTGGCCGCTAACCTGCGCGCCTGGCGCCCGCCGGAGCCGTACAAGGGCAAGGGCGTGCGCTACCAGGGCGAGCAGATCAAGCGCAAGGCGGGCAAGGCCGGCAAGGTTGGGTAAAGGCGTGCCCTCGGCGCGCCTGGACGGGAGTTTTAGCAATGGCCGATCAGAAACGATTGACAGGCCGCGCGCGGCGCCATCGCCGTGTGCGCGCCCGTGTGTCCGGGACGGCCAGCCGGCCGCGGCTGAACGTGTTCCGGAGCCTGGCGAACATTTACGCGCAGCTGATCGACGACCAGGCCGGCGTCACGCTGGTCTCGGCCTCCACCGTCGACACTGACCTCAAGCAACCGCTGGCCGGCAAGAAGAAATCTGAGCAGGCCAAACTGGTGGGCATGGCGGTGGCCGAGCGGGCCAAGGCCAAGGGCATCACAGCGGCTGTGTGTGAACGCGGCGGATATCGGTACCA
>CAZJJF010000247.1:0-6244 GCA_964546245.1 uncultured Anaerolineales bacterium | reverse complement strand
GTGCGGCGCGGCGTGCACGGCGCCTGGCTGCACGCTTTCGTTGATTATGACAACCTAGAGGCGACGGACGACCTGGTAATCTGCGCTCTCGCCCTGTTAGGCCCAGGCGCACAGCCCGTCTTCTGCGCCGCCCGTGGCTACGAGCCAGGCTTGCAGCACTCATTACAACGCCTCGGTTTTCGCCCCCACGGCTCCTTTTTGTTGCTAGCCAAGTCAACCACAGCCCCGACCCGCGAACCAGCTCTGAACTGGTTGGCTGTTCCTGAGCGCGGGGTTGAAGCCGCGCCGACGCCCTCTCGTATCCACGCTGTATCCAAGCGGTAGTGGCGTCGGTCCCGCGCTCCCTACAGGTGTCAAGGATGCCCAACGAGAATAGAGACGACCTGGATGCCTTGTTTCGCGTGTTACCGCCCCGGGTGCGCACCGCGTTGCTGGGGGACCCGGACAGCGAAGACCTGCTCGAAATTGTGCTAGACCTGGGACGAGCGGCGGAGGCCCGCTACCCCGACCGAGAAGCCACCCTCGGTAGCGAGGAAGTCACCCAGGAGGATATCGACTACGTCGCGGCGCGCATCGGTGACTTCGGCGAGGATAACCGAGCCGGCATCGAGCGTACCCTGCACCGTATCTCGGCGATTCGCAATCGCAAGGGCCGCATCGTTGGCCTTACCATGCGGGTAGGCCGCGCCATCAGCGGCACCATCGACATCATCCGCGACATCGTCGGGGCGGGGCAGAGCGTGCTGCTGTTGGGTAGGCCTGGCGTCGGGAAGACCACGATGCTGCGCGAGGTGGCGCGGGTGCTGAGCGAGAACCGCCGCGTGGTGATCGTCGACACGTCCAACGAGATTGGCGGCGACGGCGACATCCCCCACCCTGCCGTCGGCCGCTCGCGCCGCATGCAGGTCGCGACGCCCATGCTCCAACACGAGGTTATGATTGAGGCCGTCGAAAACCACATGCCGCAGGTCATTATCATTGATGAGATTGGCCGCGAGCAGGAGGCCGAGGCGGCGCGCACCATCGCTGAGCGCGGTGTACAACTCATCGGCACGGCCCACGGTCGAACCCTCGCCAACCTGATGAACAACCCTACCCTGGCCGATCTGGTCGGCGGCATCCAGACCGTCACCCTATCGGACGAGGAGGCGCGACGACGCGGCACTCAGAAGTCGGTCCTGGAGCGGATGGCGCCGCCCACCTTCGATGTGGTAGTCGAGATTCAGGACTGGGAACACCTCATGGTGCATCCCAACGTCGCTGAGGCCGTCGACAGCATTCTACGCGGTCGCCCTGCCCCCGCCGAGATGCGCTACCGCGACGAGGACGGCGACATTCAGACCGAGAGGATTCAACTTCAGCCGCCCAGTCGGCCCCAGCGCGGGAGCGGCGCGGCGCAGGGAGCGGACGAGGACCTGGAGGAGATGGAGATGGGGATGGCGGCGCGCACGCCGCGGCCGGCCGATGAGCAGGTGCGGCCGGTGCGGGTGTATCCCTACGGCATCAGCCAGAACCGTCTGCGGCAGGCGGCTAAGGCTCTCCAATTGCCGGTCATGCTGGTGGACTCGCTGCGCGACGCCGACGTGCTGCTGACGCTAAAGAGCTACTATCGCAAGCGCCAGCAGCCCATCACCGAGGCGGAGCAGGCGGGCATCCCCGTCTACGTCCTGCGCAGTAACACGGCCGCCCAGATTGAGAGCGCACTCGCGGATGTCTTCGGCCTGGAGGTCCGCCCCGACCCTTTCGAATTAGCCATGCGCGAGGCTCAGAGCGCAATCCATGACATCCTGCGCGGGAGCCGCCGTATGGTGGAACTGAGGCCACAGAACGCCTACGTCCGCCGCCAACAGCACGAACTGGCGCGCGCCGCGAATCTGGTGTCCCAGAGCAGCGGGCAAGAGCCGCAACGTCGCGTGCGCATCTATCGTAACCATGGGCGCTAGGTGGCGTGGCCTGTTCATTACCTTTGAGGGGCCGGAGGGCAGTGGCAAGAGCAGCCAGGCGCGCGCCCTGGCCGACAGCCTTCGCCAACGAGGCCTGCCCGTGACGCTGACCCGCGAGCCAGGGGGGACCCCCATCGGGGACCAGATTCGCGAGATCATCCTCACGCCGCGTAACACGGCGATGGCGCCCCGCACCGAGGTTCTGCTGCTGTCGGCGGCCCGCGCCCAACACGTGGCCGAGAGGATTCAGCCTGCCCTCGCTGACGGGCAGATCGTCATTTCGGATCGCTTCGCCGACTCAACCCTGGCTTACCAGGGCTATGGGCTTGGCCTGGACCTGGCAGCGCTGCGCGCTCTCACCGCCTTTGCTACCGGCGGCGTGATGCCCGATCTGACCATTTACCTGGACTGCCCGCCGACGGTGGGCCTGGCGCGCAAAGCGCAGGCCGCGCAGGCAGGGGGCGAGTGGAATCGCCTGGACCAGAAACCCGTGGAGTATCACGAGCGCGTGCGGCGCGGCTATCTGGCGCTGGCAGCAGCCGAGTCGGATCGCTGGCAAGTCGTAGACGCGGCGCAGCCGGCCGAGTACGTGCAGCATCTCATCAACGCCCAGGTGGGCCTATGGCTGGAGGAACGATGGACCCCGCCACCCTCATCAAGAAGCTAATCGTCGCCATCATCCATAGCGATGATGCGCCCGGCCTGATTGACGCCCTCAACCGTCGCGGTTACTCTGCGACGGCCATCAGTACCACCGGCGGCTTCCTGCGCGAAGGTAACTCGACCGTCCTGGTGGGCACGACCGACGCCAACTTGAGCGACGTCATGCGCATTATCAAGGCCAACGCCCATTCGCGGACTCAATACGTGAATCCCCTGCCCCCCGTCGTCGAGCCGGGCGAGTTGTACATGCCGCAACCGATTGAGATCGAGGTCGGGGGCGCGGTGGTCTTCGTCCTCAACGTCGAGCGGTTCGAGCGCTACTAGGGCTTCCTCATTTTCGCCCCAGGTGTGCTATACTCTAGCCCAAGTCGGCGGCAGTATCCGAACTGAGCGTGGCGTCAACGTCCTCAGGCGTCTCCCCCGCCTCCAGGCGTTCGACCATCTCGCCGAAGCCGTCGCCCATATCGTCGCCCATCGCCTGCCCCATGCGACGCATCCAGCGCCCCAGGCTGGCCGGGTCGCTCTCGTCCAGCCCGGCCAGGTTCGCCGGATCGGCCAGCGCTTGCATACGGCTTTCGTCCGACCGCAGCAGCGCCACCCGCGACACGAGCCGCACCGTGGCGACGCTCTGGCAGTATTCGCACGGTGGCGCGCCGGGCGGCTCGAAGGTTTGCACCAACAGCGTGAAGCGGCGGCGGCAGGTCTGGCAGCGATACTCGTACAGGGGCATAGGTCGTCTCCCATGATACCCGGCAGCGCCCTAATTATACCCTGACACGAGTATCACCTGAAGTGGGATGCTCTTCCAATGGCCCTTGCGCTCGAAGCATGACGGAGCACGGCGTATGCCCCTTGACCCGACCGCGACAACCACTACCCTCCCGACCGAGCTTCAGCGCATGCTCGATGAGGTCGCGGGCGATACAG
Source organism: uncultured Anaerolineales bacterium (assembly GCA_964546245.1). GTDB lineage: Bacteria > Chloroflexota > Anaerolineae > Epilineales > JAHCIE01 > JAHCIE01. The sequence goes on along the minus strand of CAZJJF010000247.1, from coordinate 2,711 downwards.
GGCTGCCCGCAACCGTGTTTCGCCCTCACCCTCTGCTCATTGTCATCTCCGGCCCGTCGGGCGTCGGCAAAGACACCATCCTCCAGCGCCTCAAGGATCGCAATATCCCCTTCCACTTCGTCGTCACCGCCACCAGCCGCCCCCAGCGACCCGGCGAGGTCCACGGACGCGACTACTTCTTCGTCGACGAAGCCCAGTTTCGCGCCATGCTCGAGCAGGACGAGTTGCTAGAGCATGCCCTCGTCTACGGCCACTACAAGGGCATCCCCAAGCAACAAGTGCGTGACGCCTTCCGGAGCGGCCTGGACGTCGTCCTGCGCATCGACGTGCAGGGCGCCGCGACCCTTCGCCGCCTGGTTCCCGAGGCGGTTCTCATCTTCCTGGCCGCTGGCGACCTGAAAGAGTTGATGGAGCGCCTCATCGCCCGCAAGACTGAAACGGTCGATGACCTTGCCAAACGCATGGCGACGGCCCGCGCTGAGATGCAAGAGGTAGAAATGTTCGACTACGTGGTCATCAATCACGAAGACCAGGTTGACGCTACCGTGGACCAGATTGTCGCTATCGTCCGCGCCGAGCACGCGCGGGTACACCCCCGCAACTGCCGCCTCTAGGCAGCCCGCCGCCTTGCGGGTTGGAGCTATGTACGCCGAGGTTGCCGTCAACGTCGCGCTCGGCCCCTGGTCCGGCGGCAAAGATACGCCCCCGCCCACCTATCACTACCACATCCCCACCCACCTGGCCGACAGGCTAAGCCCCGGTCACATGGTCCGCGTCCCCTTTGGCGCGCGCCCCGCCCAGGGTATCGTTCTCGCCCTCACTACCGAGGGGCCGCCGAATCTCTCCCCTGCCCAGATTCGAGACATCGACTCCATCGCCGACCCAATGCCAGTCCTCACCCCGCCCCTCCTCGAGCTGGCGCGCTGGATGGCCGAGGCAACCCTGACGCCACTGGGTGAGACGGTATGGTCCTTCGTCCCGTCGGGCATCGAGGAGCGCGCCCACCTCGTTGTCGCGTTGACGGCGGACGGCATCCAGGTCCGCGATGCCGAGGCGCGCCTCGGCCCCACCCAGCGCGCCCTGCTCAACGCCCTGGCCGAGCATGGGCCGACCCGCCAGGCCGACCTGGGCGCGCTGGCGGGTGTGCGCTCCACCGCCGCCCTCGCTACCCTCATCAAGCGCGGCCTGATCGAGCGGCGCTGGGCGCTGGATCCGCCAGCCCTCAAGGCGCGCACGGTTCAGATAGCGCGGCTGGCGGTCGATGCGGCAACCGTGGCGGCGGCGCAGCCCACCCTCGGTCGCGACACGCCGGGGGCCAGGGCGCTGGCCTATCTGGCGGCCAGCGACGACCCGCTGCCGCCGCTGGCCGCCGTCGCCGCGGCCAGCGGCGCCAAGCCAACCACCCTGCGGCGGCTGGCCGAACGGGGCCTCGTCGGCGTAACGGAAAAACGCTCGCTGGTCGCGCTACGGGTAAGCCGCAGCCAGGCGCACCAGCTACTCGCCGACGCGGCGACGAGCGCCGCACTTCCCGGCCGGGCGCGCGCCTTGCTCAACGCCCTGGCCGAGCAACCGGCGCCGCTGGAGATGGACGACCTGGCGCGGCTAGGGATCGGGAGCAACGCGCTGCCGCCCCTGGTCAAGCGCGGGCTGATTCAAACCGTCGATGAGCCAGCGGCGGTGTTCCTCGCTGCGCCGCCTGAGGAAATCGCCCGCGCCATCCTGGAACTGCGCAAGGGCGACGGCCAGGCCCGGCTATTGACCCTGCTGAATGACGTGGGGCAGGCGATGGAGGTGCGCGCCCTACTCAAGGCAGCGGGCGCCAGCAGCGATGACCTGACCGCGCTCCGTGAGCGCGGCCTCGTTCAGGTGGAGGAGCGGGCTGCCTGGCGCGACCCGCTGGCAGGGGAGACCTTCGCCCTCAGCCGCCCACCCGATCTGACCGGCGACCAGGCGCGCGCCTGGGATACGGTCGCGGCCGCGCTGCACGGTCACGAGGCGGCAGGGGGCTTTGTGCTGCACGGCGTGACGGGGTCAGGCAAGACCGAGATTTACCTGCGCGCGGTGGGTGAGACCCTCGCTCGCGGCCGGCAGGCGCTCATCCTCGTGCCGGAAATCTCCCTCACCCCTCAGACGGTGCGCCGCTTTGCGGCCCGCTTCCCCGGCCGCGTGACCGTCATCCACTCGCGACTCTCGGAGGGTGAGCGCTACGACACCTGGCAGCGCGTACGAAACGGCCAGCTTGATGTCGTTATCGGCTCGCGCTCAGCCCTGTTTGCGCCGCTGCCTCGCCTGGGCCTGGTGGTCGTCGATGAGGAGCACGACTCCTCGTATAAGCAGGACAACGCGCCGCGCTATCACGCCCGCGAAACCGCCCTCCGCCTCAGCGCCGCGGCCGGCGCGATGGCGATACTGGGCAGCGCTACCCCCGACGTCGAAACCTACACCCGCGCCGAAAGTGGCGAGTTGACCCTGCTGCGGCTGCCGCGCCGCGTCCTCGGTCATCGCGTGCCCATCGTGGCGGAAGGCGGCGACGAGCACGCTCCGGCTGCCACCTACGCTGAGTTGCCGCCCGTGGAGGTGGTCGATCTGCGCGCCGAGCTACGCGCGGGCAACACCAGCATGTTCAGCCGCGCCCTCCAGGCCGCCCTGCGTGAGACGCAGGCGCGGAGCGAACAGTCGATCCTGTTCCTCAATCGGCGCGGGTCGGCCAC
>CAZJJF010000246.1:0-6260 GCA_964546245.1 uncultured Anaerolineales bacterium | reverse complement strand
GCACCGTGTCCAGTTGCACCCGGGCGCGGGTCCCCTGGTATTGCACAATCGGCCGCGCCGCCGCCCACACGTAGGCCATCTGGCCGAAGCGGCGCTTCACCGGCCGCGCTTCCTTATCGACCACGTCCTGGATGATAGCGTCCAGGCCCACGCCCGCCCACAACAGAAAGTAGTGATCGCCGCGAATGGTGTGCGCCTGCCCCATATCTACCCGCTGCCGCCGACTGGCCGCCAGGCTCTCGGCGGCGACCATCAAGTCGGGCTTGTTGAGCAGCGTCGGCGACGCCACCATGCCCATCTGCGCAGCCCACACATTCCCCGTCCCCATGGGCAGTAGCCCCAGGGCGGTATCAGTTCCGGCCAGAGCGTTGGCCGCCTCGCTCAGTGTCCCATCGCCGCCGACCACGATGACTGCGTCTGCGCCGTCGCGCGCCGCCGCCGCTGCCAGGCGCGTCACCTCCCCCCGCGCCTGACTCTCCTGCACACACAGGGTCCAGCCGTGGGCGGTGAGCGCGTCGAGGGCACGGTCCAGGCCTACGCCCGCCGATGCCTGGCCGGCGCTTGGGTTGAGGATGATGTGGGCGTCCAATGGCGTCTCTCTGGTAGAGTTCAGGCTATTATACCCGTCACGCAGACGCGGGCAAGATGGCGAGCAAGCACCGCGCTACGCCTGGGCTAGACCTGAGCGCGGGATTGACATAGAATCTACCCTGGATAGCCTCAGCGTCAGGAAAGGGTGAGAGTAGTCGGGCATGACCGAATCCGAGGCCACATTATTCGACAGCCGCTATCGCCTGAAGGGCGAGATCGGCCAGGGCGGCATGGCAGTCGTCTACCGCGCCCAGGATGAGCGACTCGGTCGGCCGGTAGCCATCAAGCGCATGCGGGCGCAGCTGGCCGCCGACCCAACTTTCCTGGCCCGCTTTCGCCGCGAGGCCCAGGCCGTCGCCAACCTGTCACACCCGAATCTGGCCGCCGTCTACGACTCGGGCGAGGTTAACGGCATCCCTTACATCGCGATGGAGTACGTGGACGGCGACAATCTCAAGACCCGGATCGCCGCCGAGGCCCCTTTCTCCCCCGAGAAGGCGGTCAACCTGATGATTCAGGTGTGCGAGGGAGTGGGCGCGGCGCACCGCGCCGGTCTGGTGCATCGCGACCTGAAGCCCCAGAACATCCTGCTCACACGGGGCGGCCAGGCCAAAGTCGCCGATTTCGGTATCGCTCGCAGCCTCAGCGCGTCGGTGTCTTCGACGCAGACGGGCCAGGTGTGGGGGACGGCGCAGTACATCGCGCCAGAGCAAGCGTCGGGCCAGCCTGTCCGACCGGCCACAGATGTCTACTCCCTGGGCATCATCCTCTACGAGCTACTCACTGGGCGGCTGCCGTTCGAGGGCGACAACGCCCTGGCCCTGGCGATGCAGCATTTGCAGGCCGAGCCGCGCCCGCTACGGCAATTCAACCCCGCCCTGCCCGTGGGCCTGGAAGCCATCGTCGCCAAGGCGATGGCCAAGCGCCCCGATGCCCGTTACCCCGATGCCGATGCCCTGGGGTCGGCCCTCAAAGCCTATCAACGCCTGGGTGAGCAGATGACAGGGCCGATCCCCGTCGCGCCCCGTGCGCCGGCGGTCGCCTCCCCGGCGCGCCCCGTGGCGGTGGCCGCGGCCGCCTCTGCCGCGATGAGTGGCCCCATCGTCGGGCCGCCCGTGGTGACGCCGGCGATTGGCGCGCCCGCGCCGCGCCGGGACTGGTTCTCCGTGGCCCTGGCGATTGTTGCCGCGCTGGCCGTGTTGGGCCTCATTCCCCTCTACTGGTCCATCGCCCAACGCTTCGCGAACGGTTAGCGCCTTGCCACGAGGGTGGTTTGGCCTGGCGGATGGCGGCCTCGCGCGTGACTGAGGGCTTGCGGGTTGGTGTGTTCCGGCTATCATTACACCTGCGGTAAGCTGTGGTCTCTGCCACAGGTATGAGCAGGGTAATAGACTCTCTATGTTGACCGTACAGGCCACCAAATTCTACCTGCCAGAGCCAGTCGCCAACGAGATCGTCCGCGCCGAGCTGTTGGCCCGCCTTCGCAGCGCCAGGCCCCGCCGAGTGACCCTCATCTGCGCGCCGGCCGGCTTTGGCAAGACCACCCTCGCCGCTACCTGGCTGCGCGAGCCAGGCGTGACCCGCCCGCCCGACTACCCCGCGCCCCACGTGGCCTGGTATGCCCTCAACGCCACCGACAACGACTTCGCTACGTTTGTCACGACCCTCGTTGCCGCCATCCGCTACAGCGCGCCCGCTGTCCTCGCCGACTGGGTCGACCTCGACCGCCGTCCTACCCTCCCCAATCCTGAGTATGTAGCCGCCGAGCTGGCCGCCGCGCTGAATCTCTCGGAGCGGTTGATTGTGGCCCTGGAAGACTATCACTTGATCACCGACGACGGCATTCAGCAGTTGATAATGCGACTGTTGCGACTCATGCCGCCCAACCTGCACCTGGCCATCCTGACACGGCACGACCCGCCCCTGGGCCTGGCCCGCCTCCGCGCCTACGGCGATATCCTGGAGCTGCGCGCCCACGACATGGCCTTTTCTCGCGACGAGGCGGCGCGCCTGCTCCACAACATCCTCGGCGAACCGCCTGACCCGGCGACTGTCCAGGTTCTGTGGGAGCAGACCGAGGGCTGGCTGGTCGGCCTGCGCCTGGCGGCCCTGTCGCTGCAAACCGCCGCCGACCCCGCTCGATTTCTGGCCGACTTTCGCCACCACGGCAGCCGCCATATTGCCGACTACCTGATAGACGAAGTCCTGCGCGGCCAGCCCGCCGCCGTCGAGGACTTTCTGCTGCGCACGTCGATTCTCGACCGGCTCCACGGGCCACTGTGCGCGGCGGCCCTGGGCATCGACCGGCCGGCCGGGCAGGCTCGGCTTGAGCAGATTGTGGCGCAAGACCTGTTTGTGACACCCCTGGACGACTACGGCGGCTGGTATCGCTACCACAGCCAGTTTCAGACTCTCCTCCGCCAGCGCCTGCCGGGGCGTGTCGGCGACCAGGAGGTGACCGCCCTGCACCGAAGGGCCGCCGACTGGCTGGCCGCGCACGACCGGGTTGACCAGGCCCTGCCCCACTACCTGGCCGCCGGGGACGCCCGCGCCGCCGCTCGGTTGGTAGAGGCAGAGGCTCCGCGCCTGGAACATCTGCAACACTGGGGGCAGCTGGCGCAGTGGCTGGCCCTCTTCCCCGTCGACCTGGTCGAGACGCGACCCGGTCTGCTACTGGCCCGCGCCTGGCTACTCTACGCCCGCAGCGCCTGGGGGCACATCCCGCCCCTGGTGGAACGCGCCGAAGCCCTCCTCGGCGGCAGCGCGGCCGCGCCGGTGGACCAGGCGGCGATCCTGTGGGGCCAGATTCACGCCCTGCGCAGCAGTGTGATCTTTCCCGCAGCCTCTTTTGAAGCCAAGATCGAGCACGGGCGCGCAGCGCTGCGCCTGCTGCCCATCGAGTACAGCCGCGCTCGCGCCACCGCCCTCAACGGCCTGGCCCGCTGGCTGAACGCGGTTGGGCAAGCCGAGGAGGCGCGACGGCTCAACGAGGCCGAACTGGCGCTTATCCAGCCCTCAGATGTGCCCCACGCCGTTCGGGTCTACTACAATCTGTGCGTTCTGGAGTATTTCGCGTCCGACCTTGACCGCTACGAGGCGGTGGCGCGCCGCCTTCGCGACGTGTCCGAACAGGCCCATCAGCCCATCGACATGCTGTGGGCAGAGTTCATCCTGGCGCGCATTCACCTCGAACGCAACCAGGTTGACGCGGCCCTCGGCCGTCTGACGACCCTCTTCGCGCGCTCCCCATGGGCCAGCCTCCAGGCGCTACTGATGGGCGCATATCTCCTCCTGCCCCTGTGCGCCCAGCGCGGGCTGAGGGAGCGCGGCGATACGGCGCTACTGGCGCTCCGTCAGCGCCTGATGGAAGCCCCCGACGATACTAATCGCCGCGAAATCGAGGCTCTGGAAGCCTACTGGGCCATGCTCAGGGGCGATGTGGCCGCCGCCAGCGCCTGGGCCAGATCGGCCGATCCGCGTCCCGACACCCGGCACGAGTCGCGGCGCGGCTTCATCCTTGCCCGCGTCTTGCTGGCTCGGGGCGACCCGGCCGATCTCGTGGCCGCCGCCAGCCTCCTTGAGTACCTTCTACCCCACTACGAGACGCTACGCTATACGCCGGAGCACGCGCAGACCCTGGCCCTGCTGGCGCGCGCGCGGTGGTTGCAGGGCGCGCCAGGGGCCGCTCTGGCCGCGCTGCGCCAGGCCATCGACCTGGGCTATTCGCGCGGCTACCGGCGCGTGTTCACCGAGCACGGCGCTATCATGGGCGAGATGCTGAGCGTCCTGGCGCGGGAAGCGCCCTGCGCCGAGGCGGCTGGCGTCCTGCTGCTCGCCCTGGCCGAGGCTTCCCCGACTCACCCGCCGCTGAGTCTGCTTCATACCGAGGCGGGGGCGCTCATCATCGAGCCACTCACACCCCGCGAGCTGGATATTCTCGACGGTCTCGAGCAAGGGCTGAGCAATAAGGAAATCGCGCACCGCCTGAGGCTCGCGCCCCAGACGGTGCGCAACCACACCGTCAACATCTACGCCAAGCTCCGCGTCGAGGGCCGCCGCGAGGCTGTTACCCGCGCCCGCGCGATAGGCCTGCTGCGCGCCCCGGCCTAGCGCCCCGCCTCTCCAAACGCCTGCATGAACCGAATAGACGTCTCGATGCCGCCGCTGAACTGACGCAGGTCGAGCTTCTCGTTCGGCCCGTGCAGACCATCGTCGGGCAGGCCAAAGCCCATGAGCAGGCTCGGCAGTCCTAACTGTCGGCGGAACATGAGCACGACCGGGATGCCGCCGCCACTGCGGGCGAACACCGGCGCGACGCCAAAGGTCTCCTGCAAGGCCTGCCGCGCCGCGTCAAGGCCGGGCGCGTCGGGTGGGATGACCACCCCCGGCCCGCCGACGTTGACGCGCTTGACGGTCACCCGCACCGTGTCGGGCGCGACGGCGACGATGTGGTCGCGCACCCGCTCGAAGATGTCGGTGGGGTCCTGGTCGGGGACCAGCCGCGTGGCGACGCGGAAGCTAGCCGACGACGGGATGGCCGCTGCGTCGCCGCCGGCCACGAATCTCAGCACGTCCAGGGTCGGTCGCGCCCCCATGCGCTCCATCGCCGTGTAGCCCGCCTCGCCCCACAGGCGCGGCGCGCCCGTCTCGGCCAGGATGTGCGCGTCGGTGACGGGGATGCGCGCCGTGTGGAGACGCTCTTCGTCGGTCAGTTCCCGCACCTGGTCGTAGAAGCCGGGCACGGCCACCCGCCCCTCGGTGTCGTGCAGGCGGCTGATGATGGCGGCGGCGGCCAGGATGGGGTTGTGGACCGAGCCGCCGTACAGGCCGGAGTGCAGGTCGGCGGTCGGGCCGTCGAGGGTGACATCCAGCATGACGCCACCCCGCAGGCCAACGCCGATGGTCGGTACGCCGGGCGCGACCCACGGCGTATCGGAGATCAGCACCGTATCGGCGGCCAGCCGCCCGGCCTCGGCGGTCAGGAAGGCGGGCAGGCTGCGGCTGCCGATCTCCTCCTCCCCCTCGACCATGAACCTGACGTTGATGGGCAGGCGGCCGACGGTCTTGAGCAGGGCTTCGACGGCCTTGACGTGGATGAAGGTCTGACCCTTGTCATCGGCCGAGCCGCGCCCGTAGAGCCTGCCATCGCGCACGGTCGGCTCGAAGGGCGGTGAGGTCCACTCGGCGGGCTTGACAGGCTGCACGTCGTAGTGGCCGTAGACGAGGACGGTCGGCGCACCGGGGGCGTGGAGCCAGTCGCCGTAGACGACGGGGAAGCCCTCGGTGGGCAGGGCGGCGACGTTTTCTAACCCGGCGGCGCGCAGAGCGTCGACGAGCCAGTCGGCCGCGCGCTGCATGTCGGCGGTGTGATGCTCCTTGTCGCGGCTGATGCTAGGGATGGCGAGCCACGCCTTCAATTGCTCGACGGCGGCAGCCTCATGCTCGCGGGCGTAGGTGATGGGGTCGTGGGAGTCGGTTGGCATGGGGAAGTCCTCATAGGCCGACCAGGGACCAAGGACCAGAGACCAATTGGCTAATCCCATTGGTCCTTCGTCCTTCGTCCCTGGTCCTCTACACGATGGTGGGTTCCATGTACTCGCCGAAGACCTGACGCAGGGCGGCCATCATCTCGCCCAGCGTCGCGTAGGCGCGCACGGCGTCGAGGAGGA
>CAZJJF010000245.1:0-6271 GCA_964546245.1 uncultured Anaerolineales bacterium | reverse complement strand
GCAGTCAGCACATATGGGTCGTCGTGCTGGGCGTAGACCAGGTCGTTGACGTGGTCGCGCAGCCAGCGGGTCACGGGCCGAATCGTGATGGCGACCAGCGCGAGGCTAATGCCATACAGCCACCAGGGACCGCCCAACCCGTCCTCCGACGGCTCACCCGTGGCCAGGATTCGAATCATCAGCGCCGACGCGTAGAGGAGGACGACGTAGCCCAGAAGGAGCAACGCCAACAGCCCGCCGCTCAGCAGGCTGTTGGCGTCACGACGAAACAAGGTGCGTGACACGTAGACCGACGCCTAGACCTGCGCCCCGGCTGGCCCGCGCCCTCGCCACAGGCACAAGACGACGACGGCCAGGCTTCCCAGCACGCCGAGGAGGGCGCTCCACCAGAGAGCCGAGAAGGGGGTGGGGAACAGGAGGCCGGGCACGGCGCTGAGGCCTCCCACGGCGTTGACGATGATGGTGAGGATGATGCCCCAGCGTTGCTGCTTCCATGTCCCATAGGCGGCCACAAGCGCCACGACTCCCAGGATTAGCGCCAGGACCACAACGAAGAAGGGGGGCGTGTCAACGCCGACGCGGGCGTCGACATCAATGGCCTGGGCGCCCTGAGCGAGGAGAGGCAGCGAGAAAACGATATTGGAGACGCCCATGGCGGCTGAGAGGACCGCCGCGATCCTGAGCGCCATCGAACGAGACAGACCTGGCATGAGTATCGCTCCTTTCGGTGTGGGAACCTCGACCGAGCATCGTGCTAGAGAGTCTACCCGATGCTCGTCCCAATGTCACCAGGCCCAGGTCACCGAAAGTTGGGAGGCGTGTCCCACATTCGTGGGACACGCTAAGGAGACGGATGGCGATGTTATGATAGGGCGACGGGGGGCTAGGTCAAGCCGAGCGCCATAGGCTGAAGGTATCAGGGCAGGGGCCGCAGCAGATGCACCGCCGCGCCAAGCGCGGCCTCCGATGCCTCCTGCAACGCCTCGCCCAGGCCGGGGTGGGCGTGGAGCGTTTCGGCGATGTCGGTGAGGGTCGCGCCCATCTCCAGCGCCAGGGTCATCTCGCCGATCAGGTCCCCTGCCTGCGCGCCAACCAGCGTTGCGCCCAGCAACACACCGCTGTCTTTCTCCGCAACAACCAGGGCCACGCCGTCGGGTGCGTTGAGAGTCAGGGCGCGGCCACTGGCGGCCAGGGGGAAGCGGCCTGTCGTGACCGTGTAGCCGGCCGCCTCGGCCTCCGCGCTGGTCAGGCCGACGCTCGCCACCGGCGGGTCGGTCCAGGCGACGCGGGGGATGGCTTGCGGCGCGTACTCGACCGGCAGCCCCGCCAGGTCCTCGGCGGCGATTTTGGCCTGCTTGATGGCCGCCGTTGCCAGGGACGCCAGGCCGTTGACGTCGCCGACGGCATACACTCGCTCGTTACTGGTGCGCATGCGGCGGTCGACGCGGATGAAGCCGCTCGCGTCAGTCTCGATACCGGGTAGGTCGAGGCGCAGGTCGGCGGTGCGCGGAACCAGCCCTACGGCGACGACCACCTGCGCCGCATCGCCTACGGCCGTCGCCGGATCGGCCACCTCCGTCTCGATTCTGACCCCCATCCTCTTCAGTTGCGTCGTCACAACGCGGCCTGCCAGCGGGTCGAACTCCGCCATCAGTCGCGCGCCGGCCGGCAGCAGCAGGCGTACCATGACGCCCAGCCGCGCGAAGATAGTCGCCACCTCGACAGCGGCGTAGCCCGCCCCCACGACGGCGAGGCTCGTCGGCAACTCGCGCCGGCGTAGCGCCTCGCCCGCCGACAGGACGCGCTCGTGGTCGAAGGGCAGCCCGGCCAGCGGCGCAGGGTCCGCGCCCACGGCCAACACACAGCGCTCGAAGGTGTAGCGCAGGCTGTGCTCGGCGGTCTCCACGCGCAGCTCGCGCCCGGCCAGGAACCAGCCCCGCCCCTCGACAAGCCCTATATTGTGCCCGTCCAGAAGTTGGCGCACACCCTTCGCCAGGCGGTCGACGACGCCCTCTTTCCACGCCAGCATCTGCTTCCAGTCGACACAACTGCCGCTGATCTGGATGCCCATCTCGGCCAGGCGTGGCAGCCGCGCTGCCTGCTCCGTCGCCGATAGCAGCGCCTTGGTGGGGATGCAGGTGTAGTGGAGGCACGCGCCGCCGGGCGGGCCGGGGTCGATCAGAACGACCTGCTGCCCCAACTGCGCGGCGCGGATGGCGGCCACGTAGCCGCCGGGGCCGCCACCTACGACCGCGACATCGACTTCGGTGGGGACATCGCCGACCACCATGGGCAGTCATCCTCTCTGTGCGGACGAAGGGCGAAGGGGAGGAAGCCTGGTGGTCCCCGGTCCTTCGCCCTTTGTCGATCAGGCCAGGTCTAGCAACAAGGATGTCGGGTTCGTCACCAGCGCCTTGAGGCGCAGCAGGAAGCGCGCCGCCGCCGCGCCGTCGATGAGGCGGTGATCGAAGCTCAGCGCCAGGGGCAGCACCGGTCGCGCCTCGATGCGGCCGGCCACGGCCACAGCGCGGTCTTCGATGCGCCCCAGGCCCAGAATGGCGACCTGCGGCGGGTTGATGATGGGGGTGCCCTGCTGGCCGCCGAAGCTGCCGAAGTTGGTGATAGTGAAGGTGCTGCCCGCCAGCTCCTCGCGGGTCAGCGAGCGCTGCCGCGCCGCCTCCGCCAGCCGCGCCAGCTCCGCTGCCACCTGGAACAGGGTCAGGCGGTCGGCATGGCGCACGACGGGCACGACCAGGCCCTCATCGATGGCTGTGGCGACGCCAATGTGGTAGACTCGGTGGAACAGAATCTCGCCAGCCGCCATGTCTAGGCTGGCGTTGAAGGTTGGATACTCCTTCAGCGCCTGGACGGTCATCTTGATGAGCATGGGCAGGTAGGTCAGATGGACGCCGCGCCGCTCGGCCTCCGGCTGCAAGGCCACCCGCAGCGTCACCAGCGCGGAGGCATCGGCCTCCTCGAAGCTGGTGACGTGGGGAATGCGCCACGCCTCTTCCATCCGCTCGGCGATGCGACGGCGCAGGCCCTGAAGAGGGATGCGCTCCACGTCGCCGGGGAGAGATGGGAGAGTGGAGATTGGGGATTGGAGACTGGAGAATGGAGATTGCGTTCCATCCCCAAGCTCCGCCGCTGCCAGCTCTTCACCTTCAACCTTCAACCCGTCAATCTCAACCGGCCCATTGGTCCTTCGTCCTTCGTCCTTCGTCCCCTCTGCGAACGCCCGCACATCCTCCGGCAGCACGCGGCCGACCGGGCCGCTGCCCCGTACCTGAGTCAGGTCGACGCCGAGTTGCAGCGCCAGCTTGCGCACGGCAGGCGCGGCGAGGACGCGCGCTGGGGGGGATTGGAGATTGGAGATTGAAGATTGGGCCGGTATGGCGGGGAGTGGGGAGCGGGGAGCGGGGAGCGCGGCTGACGCCGTCTCCGAGCCTGCAACCTTCACCCTGCCACCTTCAACCGCCCCGGTGGTCGGCGGTCGGTGGTCGGTGGTCGTGTCGATGACGACCAGCACATCGCCTACCCGCGCGAGGCGACCTGCCGGCGCGTGGATGGCGGCGACGCGGCCGGCGCGGGGCGAAGGCAGGTCGGTGATAGCCTTGTCCGTCTGGACCTCCACGATGGGCTGGTCCTGGCCGACCGTGTCGCCCTCTTGGACCAGCCAGCGCACTACTTCGGCCTCATGCAGTCCCTCGCCGACGTCGGGTAGCTTGAACTCGAACACGGCGGCCTCCCTACGGCTCTAGCGTGCGGCGAATGGCTGCCGCGACGCGAGCGGGATTGGGGATGAAGACGTCCTCGACGGTCGGGATGGGGAAAGGCATGTCGGGGCAGGTGACCCGCTCGACGGGCTTGAGGAGCGAATACAGGCAGCGCTCGTTGATCACGGCGATGACCTCAGCGCCCACGCCGCCTGCGCGCGCCGCCTCGTGCACAACTACCGCGCGGCCGGTCTTGGTCACTGACGCCTCGATAGCGGCCTCGTCTAGCGGCGCAATGGTGCGCAGGTCAATGACCTCCACCGACGCGCCGCCGCTCTTCTCAATTTGGGCGGCGGCTTCGAGGGCCACGCCGACCATCGCGCCATAGGCGATGACGGTAATGTCGCGGCCCTCGCGAACCACCTTGGCCTGGCCCAGGGGGATGACGTAGCGTTCGTCGGGTACGTCCTGGCGGAAGGAGCGATACAGCTTCATGTGTTCCAAGAACAGCACCGGGTCGGGGTCGTCGATGGCGGCGTGGAGCAGTCCCTTGGCGTCGTAAGGCGTCGAAGGGATGACGACCTTGATGCCCTGCAAGTGCATGTAGTAGGCTTCGACACTGTCGGAGTGCATCTCCGGGGTTCGCACGCCACCGCCGAAGGGGGCGCGAATGACCAGGGGCACGGTGTACACGCCGCCGGAGCGATAGCGCAGCCGCGCCGCCTGGGACGCAATCTGGTTGAAGGACAGGAAGCTGAAGCCCGCAAACTGAATCTCGGCCACGGGGCGCAGACCGTAGGCGGCCATGCCGACCGCCGTGCCTACGATACCGGACTCGGCCAGCGGCGTGTCAAAGACGCGCTCTTCGCCGTAACTGGCTTGCAGGCCGTCGGTGACGCGGAAGACGCCGCCGTTCTTGCCCACGTCCTCCCCGAAAATGAGGACGCGAGGGTCGCGAGCGAGTTCCTGGCTCAGGGCGTTGTGGATGGCTTCGACCATCGTCCAGCGTGGCATGGCTACTCCCTCCCCAGGTCGCGGCGCAGCGCGTCCTTCTGGCTCGCCAGGCTGGGCGGCAGGGTCGCGAAGACGTTGTCGAACAGGACCAGCGGGTCCTGCGGCGGCTGGCTTTCCAGGGCGTCCACCATCGCCTGTATCTCGGCGCGCACCTCGTCGCGGAGGCGGGTGTCGTCGGCCTCGCTCAGCAGGCCCTGACCCATGAGGTAGCTGCGCAGGCGGACCAGGGGGTCGCGGGCGGCCCACTCGGCCAACTCCTCTTCGGGGCGGTACTTCTTGGGGTCGTCGGCGGTGGTGTGGGCGCCGAGACGATAGGTTTGCGCCTCGATGAGGGTCGGCCCCTCACCCGCCCTGGCCCGCTCGACGGCCTCGCCGACGACCTTGTAGACGGCGAGGAGGTCATTGCCGTCGACGACGACACCCGGCATACCGAAGCCCGCCGCGCGGTCGGCGATGGTACGGGCGGCCGTCTGTCGGCTGCGGGGCAGGGAGATGGCCCAGCCGTTATTCTGGACCACGAAGACCACGGGGGCCTTGAAAACGCCGCCGAAGTTAAGAGCCTCGTTGAAGTCACCCTCGCTGGTTGCGCCGTCACCGCACACGCCGATAACGACGTTGGGCTTATGCTCGTACTTGATGGCCATCGCCACACCGACGGCATGCAGCATCTGCGTGCCGAGGACGATCTGATAGGGCAGGCAATTGGCCTCGCGAGGGTAGGCGCCGACCTCGCCGCGATGGACCTGGGCGATGGTCAGCGGGGGAACGCCGCGCACCATGTAGGCGAGAATCTCGCGATAGGAGGCGACGATCCAGTCGTCGGGGGTAAGAGGCAGGGCCAGGCCGACGGCGGTGGCCTCCTGGCCGTTGATGGGCGCGAAGGTCCCCATGCGGCCCTGGCGTTGCAAGGCGATCATGCGATCGGAGAACTGGCGGCCAAAGAGCATCCAACGATAGGCGGCGAGCAGGCGGTCGGGGGTCAGGTCAGGCGGTGTGTCGACGAGCTTGCCGTCGGGTCCAAGTACCTGATACACTCGGTCAACCACGATGGACAACATAGGTTGGCCCTCTCCTTCACGGGTCGTACATCGTTGTACGCGCTCGATGTTGTGGCGTGTCTGGGCGGTCGGTCGTCACGGCGCGGATAGTCGCAACGCAAAGCCGAGAAATTGTAGCGAGAATAGGGACAATCGGCAAGGGAGCCGGGGCAAGAAGCGTGCCGAGCGCGACGGCTTTCGCCGGTCCAACGAATGTCCCGACTGTCGTGTCGAAGCTCGGCGAGACATCTCTACTTTTGTCGCCGGCGGAGACCTCTCGTGCCTCGGGCTGACAATCGATAATGTCATGGGGAGGCAGGGTCACTGATGTCAGGTAGCCCGCACTGCCACCAGAGTCAGATCGTCGGCCTGGGGAGTGTCCGCCCGGTAGCGGTTCAGGGCGGCGACGATGCCGTCGCATGCCGCCTGGGCCGACAGGCCCGCCAGTCCGCTGACGAGGGTCTGGAGCCGGTCGTTACCATAGCGCACATGCTGGTCGTTGAG